>DASSRK010000066.1:0-37050 GCA_035701825.1 Steroidobacteraceae bacterium | reverse complement strand
CCTGACGCAGTACGACACGGCCCACGGCAAGTTCCCCGGCACGGTCGGCGTCGAGGGCGACTCGATCGTCGTCAACGGCGACAAGATCAAGGTGTTCGCGCAGCGCGACCCGTCGAAGATCGACTGGGCGTCGGTAGGCGCCGAGTACGTCTACGAGTCCACCGGCTTCTTCACCACCAAGGCGGATGCGGGCAAGCATCTGGCCGGCGGCGCGAAGAAGGTCATCATCTCGGCCCCGGGCGGCAAGGACGTCGACGCCACCATCGTCTACGGCGTGAACCACAACACGCTGAAGGCCTCGCACCAGGTCATCTCGAACGCCTCGTGCACCACCAATTGCCTGGCGCCGCTGGCCAAGGTGCTGAACGACAAGATCGGCATCGTGTCGGGTCTCATGACCACGATCCATGCGTACACCAACGACCAGCGCCTCACGGACGTCTACCACGAGGACATCCGCCGCGCGCGTTCGGCCACGATGAGCATGATCCCGACCAAGACCGGCGCGGCCGCGGCCGTGGGCCTGGTGCTGCCGGAGCTCAAGGGCAAGCTCGACGGCTTCGCGGTGCGCATCCCGACGATCAACGTGTCGCTGGTGGACCTGGTGTTCACCGCCAAGCGCGCGACCACCGTCGACGAGATCAACGCGGCGGTGAAGGAAGCGGCCAACGGCGCGCTCAAGGGCGTGCTGAACTACACCGACAAGCAGCTGGTGTCGATCGACTACAACCACGACCCGGCTTCGTCGACCTATGACGCCACCATGACGCGCATCAGCGAAGGCACGCTGGTCAAGGTCTGCGCCTGGTACGACAACGAATGGGGCTTCTCCAACCGCATGCTCGACACGACGATCGCCTGGTCGAAGGCTTCGTAAGGTCAAGGAGCAGGGTCATGAACGTGCTGCGCATGGCGGACCAGGACCTCGCGGGCAAGCGGGTCCTGATCCGTGAAGATCTGAACGTGCCGGTCAAGGACGGCAAGGTCACCAGCGACGCGCGTATCCGCGCGTCGCTGCCGACCATCAAGCTGGCGATCGAGAAGGGTGCGAAGGTGTTCATCACCTCGCACCTCGGTCGCCCGGAAGAGGGCGTGTACTCGGAAGAGAATTCGCTCGCGCCCGTGGCCTCGCGTCTGTCCGACCTGCTCGGCAAGCCCGTGCCGCTCAAGAAGGACTGGCTCGCCGGCGTGGACACCGCGCCCGGCTCGGCGGTGCTGCTCGAGAACGTGCGCTTCAACAAGGGCGAGAAGAAGGACAAGGAAGACCTCGCCAAGCAGATGGCCTCGCTGTGCGACGTCTACGTCATGGACGCGTTCGGCACGGCGCATCGCGCCGAGGCCTCGACGCATGGCGTCGGCAAGTTCGCCAAGGTCGCGTGCGCAGGTCCGCTGCTGGTGGGCGAGCTCGAGGCTCTCGAGCGCGCGCTGGCCAAGCCGGCGCGTCCGCTCGTGGCTATCGTTGCTGGCAGCAAGGTCTCGACCAAGCTGACGGTGCTCGAGTCGCTGCTGGCCAAGGTGGACAAGCTGATTGTGGGCGGCGGCATCGCGAACACGTTCCTGGCGGCCACCGGCATCAACGTCGGCAAGTCGCTGCACGAAGCCGAGATGCTCGACATCGCCCGCAAGCTGCTGGAGCAGGCCAAGGCGCGTGGCGCCGAGATCCCGCTGCCCACCGACGTGGTGGTCGGCAAGGAATTCGCCGCCACGGCGCATGCCGACGTGCGTTCCATCCACGAAGTGCGCCCGGACGAGATGATCCTCGACATCGGCCCCGACACGGCGGAGCGCTTCGGCGCGATGCTGCAGAAGGCCGGCACCATCGTATGGAATGGACCGGTGGGTGTATTCGAGTGGGACCAGTTCGGCGAGGGCACCAAGGCCATTGCACAGGCCATCGCCAAGTCGCCCGCGTTCTCGCTGGCCGGCGGCGGCGACACGCTCGCGGCCATCGAGAAGTACGGAGTCGAGGAAGGCATCTCGTACATCTCGACCGGCGGCGGCGCGTTCCTCGAGTTCGTCGAGGGCAAGACGCTGCCGGCGGTGGCGATGCTGCAGGAGCGCGCGAAGCAATAGTCGCTGGCTGATTCGACAAGAGAAGGCCGCCATTTCCCATCGGGAGTGGCGGCCTCTTTCTTTCTCAGTGCCGGTATCCCAGGGGGATGACCGCGCCGGTCCGCAAGTCTTCCGCCCTGAAACCGCGCATGCCGGCGTCGGCCAGCGCGCGGGCGAGTTCGAGCGAGATCAGGACTTCCGAGCGCAGCCAGGAGTCCCGCAACAGGTGCACGCCGGAGGCAATGCCGGGCTTCAGCACGCGCGGAAAATCGAGGCCGTCGACGCTCTTCCGGTCGTGTTCGATGTACAGGCGAAGTTCCGAATGGTCCGCCGGCACCGGGATCGGATGGGGCGCGGCCACCAGGGCTCCTACTTCAAGGGTGAGTAGTCAGTCGCATCGACGAACACCGAGTCCACCTTCTCCACGATCTTGCCATCCGCCTCGGAGGCCGCGGCCACCGCCTTCCACTCCGGGTCGTTACGGAACTCTTCCCAGTTCTTCTTCGCCTGCTCGCGGCTGGCGTGCGAGATCACGTAGATCAGCGTGGACTCCTTTTCCGGGCTGTCCTCGAATGTCCAGTACGCGACATTTGTCATGCCGTGCTTCTCGAAGATCTTCATGGTGTGCTCGCGGAAGCGCTTGTGCAGGGCCTCCAGGCGCCCCGGCAGGCAGTGATAGGTGCGGATTTCGAACACGCGGGCCGGTGGTGGTGCATCGGCGGCCCGCGCACACTGCAGGAAGGCAGCCAGGACAAGACTGGCCGCCGCGAGACCCCAGGAATGCTTCGACATCGAACGCTCCCTTTTGACCTTGAAACGCCGTGAATTGGCGCACGCGATTATGCGCCACGCGCCTTTTTCACGTGGCAGAATGCGCGCCCTATGCCCGAACGCCAGATGCACTCGCGCACGAAGATCGTCGCGACTTTAGGTCCGTCCACAGACTCCATCGAAGTCCTCACTGAAATGGTCCGCGTCGGTCTCGACGTGGCGCGCGTGAACTTCTCCCACGGCAAGCACGAAGAGCACGGCCGGCGTATCGACCTGGTGCACGAAGCCGCGCGGCGCGCCGGCCGCTACGTCGGCATCCTCGCGGATCTCGCCGGCCCGAAAATCCGCATCGAGAGCTTCGTCAACAAGAAGGTCGACCTCAAGGACGGCCAGGCCTTCGCGCTCGACACCGCGCACGACATCAACGCCGGCAACGAGACGGTGGTCGGCTGCGCCTACAAGGACCTGCCCAAGGACGTGAAGCCGGGCAACATCCTGCTGCTCAACGACGGCCTCATCGAGCTCGAGGTCACCAGGGTCTCGGGCACGCGCATCGACACGAAGGTGATCGCCGGCGGCGAGCTGTCGAACCGCAAGGGCGTGAACCTCAAGGGCGGCGGCATCTCGGCGCCCGCGCTCTCGGACAAGGACCGCGAAGACATCAAGTTCATCGCCAGCAAGGGCTGCGACTACATCGCGGTCTCGTTCGCGCGCGACGCCGCGGACATGCATCTCGCGCGCAAACTGCTGCGCGAGGCCGGTGGCCACGGCCACGTCTGCGCGAAGATCGAGCGGCACGAGGCCATCCACAACCTGGTCGAGATCATCGAGGCGTCCGACGTCGTCATGGTGGCGCGCGGCGACCTCGGCGTGGAAATGGGCTACGCGGCCATCACCGGCCTGCAGAAGACCATCATCCACGAGGCGCGCACGCGCAATAAGGTGGTGATCACCGCCACGCAGATGATGGAGTCGATGATCCAGAGCCCGGTGCCGACCCGCGCCGAGGTGTCCGACGTCGCCAACGCGGTGATGGACGGCACCGACGCGGTGATGCTCTCCGCCGAGAGCGCCGTGGGCAAGCATCCGATCAAGGCCGTGCAGGCGATGGAAGAGGTCATCAACGGCGCGGAGAAGTACCAGCTCACGCACAACCGCGTGCGCCACCGCGTCGATGGCATCGTCGACCGCACCGAGGAAGCCATCGCGATGGCGGTGATGTACACCGCCAACCACATGAAGGTGCGCGCCATCGTCGCGCTGACCGAGTCCGGCACCACGCCGCTGTGGATGTCGCGCTCGCGCGCCGACATCCCGATCTACGCATTCACGCGCCACGAGTCGACGCGCCGCCGCGTGACGCTGTACCGCGGCGTGTACCCGGTGCCCTTCGACATCCCCGAAGTGCGCACCAACGAGCTGTTCCGCGCCATCCTCACCATGATGCTGCAGCTGGACCTCGTGGAGCGCGGCGACCTGGTGATCGTGACGAAGGGTGAGCTCGCCGGTATTACCGGGGGCACCAACGCGATGACCATCCTGCGCGTCCCGAAAGAGTAGTTCGGGGTCGATCAGGTGCGTTGGCTGCGCTGGCTGCGATGGACCCTGCCGGGCATCGCGGCGCTCGCGCTGATTGCCTTCCTGGGCGCCTGGTGGCTGATGCGCCGCAGCCTGCCCACGCTCGACGGCGTGCTGACGGCGCAGGGTCTCGCGGCCGAGGCCACCCTCGAGCGCGATGCGCGTGGCATCCCGGTCATCACCGCCGCCTCGCGCGAGGACCTGGCGTTCGCCACCGGCTTCGCGCACGGCCAGGACCGCTTCTTCCAGATGGACCTGTCGCGGCGCCTGGCCGCCGGCGAACTCTCCGAACTGTTCGGCGGCGTCGCGCTCAAGCAGGACACGCGCACGCGGCGCTTCGCTTTCCGCAGGGTGGCGCAGGCCGTGATCCAGGCCTCGTCCCCCGAGGAGCGCGCCATCGTCGAGGCCTATGCGCGCGGCGTGAATGCCGGCGTCGCGAGCCTGTCCGCGCGCCCCTGGGAATACCTGCTGCTGCGCGCGCAGCCGCGCGGGTGGCTACCCGAGGACTCGGTGCTGGTGGTGCACGCCATGTGGTGGCAACTGCAGTATGGCTCGCTGGCCGCGGAGGTCGACCGGCGGCGCCTGGAGCGCGCCGCGGCCGCGCGCGCCGGTGCCGCGGCCGCGCACGAGCTCGTCACCTTCGTGTACGCCGGCCACTCGGACTGGGACACGCCTAACTATTCCGCCGACGCGAGCTGCGTGCTCGCCACCTGCGGGCAGTCGGCCGCCATGCAGGCGCGCCCCTGGCCGGCGCTGCTGGCGGAGTTGTTCAAGGCCGGCGCGCCGCGGGACGCCGGCGAACCCGCGAGCGAAGGCGCCCCCGGCAGCAACAGCTGGGCGGTCGCCGGCATCCACACCCGGTCCGGTGTCGCGCTGATCGCCAACGACATGCACCTCGACCTCGGCGTGCCGGCCGTGTGGTACCCGGCGCGCCTGCGCATGGGTGGCGCGACGCCACTCGACATCACCGGCGTGTCGCTGCCGGGCACGCCCGCCATCGCCGCGGGCTCGAACGGACAGGTGGCCTGGGGATTCACCAACAGTTACGGTGATTTCTCCGACGTGCGCTTCGGGCCCTGCGAGAGCCCGGACTACCGCGCGCGCCGCGAGACCATCGCCATCAAGGGCGGCACGGCGGCCGTGGTGGAATTCCACGACGTCGGCGCCGGCGTGGTACTCGACGGCGAGGACTACGCCGAGGACGTGAAGTCCGGCCAGTGCGCGCAGGCCGCGTGGCTCGCAACACGGCCCGAGGCGACAAATTTCGCGCTGCTGTCGATGGAGCGCGCCGCCACGGTGGAGCAGGTGCTGGCGCTGGCGCCACGCGTCGGCATTCCGGGGCAGAACCTCGTGGTGGGCGATCGCGCCGGCCGCATCGCCTGGACCTTGCTGGGCCGCGTGCCGCGCGGCACCGGCCCCGACCGGCTGTTCGGCGGCCTCGAATTCCGCGACGCCGGCGACCACCCGCGCATCGCCGATCCGCCGATCGGCCGGTTGTGGACCGCCAACCAGCGCATCGTCGATGGCAGCCTGGAGGCCGTGATCGGCGACGACGAGGTGGACGTGGGCGCGGGCGGCTACGACATCGGCGCACGCGCGCGCCAGATCCGCGACGACCTGCTCGGGCTCGCGCACCCGGCCACCGCGGCCGACATGCTCGCCATCCAGCTCGACGCGCGCGCACGCTTCATGGCGCGCTGGCGCGAGCTGCTGCTCAAGCTGCTCGACGACCCGACGCTGCAGGACGATGCGCGGCGGCAGTTCCGCGAACTGGTGAGCGACTGGAAGGCGGAGGCGGACCCCGATGCCGTCGGCTACCTGCTGGTACGCACCTTCCGGGCCAGGACCCTGGACGTGCTGTGGCGCGGCCTCACTACTGCGCTGCTCGGCGAGAAGTTCGCCGGCCGGCGACCGGGATCGTTCGAGTTCGCGGCATACCGCCTGGCGAAAGAGATGCCGCTGGCGATCAGGCCGCCGGATGGCAAGGACTGGCGCGAGTTCCTGGTGAACCGCGTCGACGAGACCATCGCCGGGCTGCGCGGGCAGTGCGCCGACCTCGCGCGCTGCACCTACGGCGACAGCGAGCCGGTGCGCGTGCGCCATCCGCTGGCCCGTGCCGTGCCGCTGCTGTCCTCGCTGCTCGACATGCCGACCCGCGAGCTGCCTGGCGATCACCACATGCCGCGCGTGCAGGATGGAGCTTTCGGCGCCTCGGAGCGTTTCGCGGTTTCGCCGGGTCGCGAGGACGAAGGCTACCTGGAGCTTCCGGGCGGTCCCTCCGGACATCCGCTGTCGCCGTTCTACCGCAGCGGCTTCGACGATTGGGCCGCCGGGCGGCCGACGCCATTCCTGCCGGGCACGCCAGCGCATAAGCTCACGTTGAGCCCCGCCCCCTAGAGGACATCCCATGCGCGCAGCCCGCTTCAGCGGAACGGAACGCTACGTCGCGACGCCGGACCTGATGATGGCGGTCGACGCCGCCGTCACGCTGGCGCGCCCGCTGCTCATCAAGGGCGAGCCCGGCACCGGCAAGACGCAGCTGGCCGAGGAAATCGCGCGCTCGCTGGAGCGGCCGCTGTACGAGTGGCACGTCAAGTCCACCAGCAAGGCGCAACAGGGGCTCTACGAGTACGACGCGGTCTCGCGGTTGCGCGACTCGCAGCTCGGCGACGCGAAAGTGCACGACAT
This sequence comes from Steroidobacteraceae bacterium, assembly GCA_035701825.1. Classification (GTDB taxonomy): domain Bacteria; phylum Pseudomonadota; class Gammaproteobacteria; order Steroidobacterales; family Steroidobacteraceae; genus CADEED01. The sequence goes on along the minus strand of DASSRK010000066.1, from coordinate 29,961 downwards.
CCGCAACTACATCGTGAAGGGCAAGTTGTGGGAGTCGTTCGAGTCGCCTGTGCAGCCCGTGCTGCTCATCGACGAGATCGACAAGGCCGACATCGAGTTCCCCAACGACCTGCTGCGCGAGCTCGATCGCATGGAGTTCTACGTGCACGAGACGCGCGAACTGGTGAAGGCGCGGCACCGGCCGATCATCCTGATCACCAGCAACAACGAGAAGGAGCTGCCCGACGCCTTCCTGCGCCGCTGCTTCTTCCACTACATCCGCTTCCCGGATGCCGGGACCCTGGAGAAGATCGTCCGGGTGCACTACCCGGACCTGAAGAAGGAACTGCTGGGCGAGGCGCTGAGCGTGTTCTTCGACGTGCGCGAAACGCCGGGGCTGCGCAAGAAGCCCTCGACCTCGGAGCTGCTCGACTGGATCAAACTACTGGTGGCGGAAGACATCCCGCCCGAGGCGCTGCGCGGCGGCGACCCGAAGAAGGCCATTCCCATCCTGCACGGCGCGCTGCTCAAGAACGAGCAGGACGTGCACCTGTTCGAGCAGCTCGTGTTCCTGGACCGCCGCGCCGGGAGATGAAGCCGTGCTGGTGCGCTTCTTCTCCGACCTGCGCGCCGGCGGCATCCCGGTCACGTTGCCCGAGTTCCTGGCCCTGCTCGAGGCGCTCGAGGCACGCCTCGCCGCGCTTTCGCCCGAGGATTTCTACTATCTTGCGCGCCTCGCGCTGGTGAAGGACGAGCGGCACTTCGACCGCTTCGACCGTGTGTTCGCCGAGCACTTCGCCGGCGCGGAGAGGCTGTTCGAAAAGCTGGCCGCTGAGCTGCCGCCGGTGTGGCTGCAACAGCTCACGGCGCGGCTGTTCAGCGAGGAGGAGAAGCGTCGCGTCGAGGCGCTCGGGGGTTGGCAGAAGTTGCTCGAGACGCTGCAACAGCGGCTGCGCGAGCAGCGGGGACGGCACGAGGGCGGCAACAAGTGGATCGGCACGAACGGGACCTCGCCGTTCGGCCACGGCGGGTTCAACCCCGAGGGCGTGCGCATCGGTTCGCAGGCCGGGCGCCACGGGCGCGCGGCCAAGGTGTGGGAGGCGCGCGAATACCGCAATCTCGACGCCAATCGCGAGCTCGGCACGCGCAACATCAAGATGGCGCTGCGCGGCCTGCGGCGCTTCGCGCGCGAGGGCGCCGCGGAGGAGCTCGACCTCGACGGCACCATCAGCTCCACGGCGCGCAACGCCGGCATGCTGGACCTCAGGATGCAGCCCGAGCGCCACAATGCCGTCAAACTACTGCTGCTGCTCGACGTCGGCGGGTCGATGGACCCGTACGTGCGGGTCTGCGAGGAGCTGTTCTCCGCGGCGCGCGCCGAGTTCCGCCACCTCGAATACTTCTATTTCCACAACTTCCCGTACGAGCGGCTGTGGAAGGACAACCTGCGCCGCCATGCCGAGATGACCGACACCTGGAAGGTGCTGCGCACCTTCAACCCCGACTACCGCGTCGTGTTCGTCGGCGACGCCACCATGAGTCCCTACGAGATCGAGGTGGAGGGCGGCAGCGTCGAGCACTGGAACCAGGAAGCGGGGCGCGTGTGGCTGCAGCGCTTCGCGGCGCATTTCCCGCGCCTGGTGTGGCTCAATCCCGAGCCCGAGGATCGCTGGGACTGGACTCCGTCCATCCAGATGACGCGCGAGCTGGTCGGCGGCCGGATGTTCCCGTTGACGCTCGAAGGGCTCGATCGCGCCATGCGTGAGCTGAAACACCGGTCTGCCCGGCCGCTGCCAACGGCGGCGTTGGAACCTAACTAGTACCGAGTCTGGACTGACTCGCAAGTCAGCTCCTTGCGACGCGGATCAATGCGGCAGCGGCGGTTGCACCCGCCCCAACGCGCCGGCTCTCGGCGTGCCCGCCGCCCCGATTCCAAACCAGGCAACGGGGAAGTAGCGGCCGCCAACCCGTAGCCTCGAGTCGTGAGAAAGAAAACGCCCGGCGTGCTCGCGCGCGCCGGGCGTTCTTGTGCCGGAACCCGGCGCGGGGCTCAGCCCTTCTTTTCCGGAGAGTGCGCCTTGATCTCCGCGAGCACCATGTCCGAGTGACCCTTCGGGTCAACCTTGTCCCAGTGCTTGACGATCTTGCCTTTCGGATCGATCAGGAAGGTCTGGCGGCTCGCGAGCTCGACGCCTTCCTTCGGGCTCCACAACACGCCGTACTCCTTGATGGCTTCCTTGTTGGGATCGGCCAGGATGTCGAACGGCAGGCTGTGGTTCTCGTAGAACTTCTTGTGCGACTCGACGTCGTCGGCGCTCACGCCGAGGATCACGGCGTCGGCCTTGCGGAACGCGAAGATGTTGTCGCGCAGCTCGCAGGCCTGGGTGGTGCAACCGGGGGTTTCATCCTTCGGATAGAAGTAGAGCACCACCCACTTGCCCTTGTACTGCTGGAGCGTGTGCCACTCACCCTTCTGGTCCTGTAGTTTGAAGTCCGGGGCCTGGGTGCCTTCGGCCGGCGAGCTTGCGGGTGCCGCTGCGGGCGCCTGAGCGAATACACTGGCGGTCGCCGCGAGCAGCGCGGTGACCAGGGTCCGTCGAAGTGCGAGCATGGCAATCTCCGTAATGAGGGAATGAGGATCGTGGGGGAGACGGATTCTAACAGCGGCAAGCCGACGCGCGCGGGCCTGATCCTGACCGGCGGCGGCGCGCGCGCCGCGTACCAGGTCGGCGTGCTCAAGGGCCTGTCGCACCTGCACCCGCGACCCGACTGGCCGTTCCCGATCATCGTGGGAACGTCGGCCGGCGCGGTGTCGGCCAGCATCCTGGCCGGGAACGTTGCGCGCTGGCACCAGTCGGTGCAGGAAATCGAAGACGTCTGGGCAAATTTCCGCGTGCACCAGGTGTTCCGCTCGGATACCGCCGCGATGATCCGCGCGGGCGGGCGCTGGCTGGGCTCGCTGCTCACGGGCGGCGCCATGGGCCCGCCGAAATCGCTGCTCGACAATTCGCCGCTGCGAAAATTGCTGGCGCGCGTAACGGATTTCGACGCGGTGCGCGTCAACGTCAACCAGGGCCACCTGCGCGCGCTGGCGCTGTGCGCGACCAGCTACTTCACGGCCCGCTCGGTGTCGTTCTTCGAGTCCGACACCACGGTGAGCGAATGGTCGCGCGCGCAACGCCACGGCGAGCGCGTGCCGCTGTCGCTGGACTACCTGATGGCCAGCCTCAGCATCCCGTTCCTGTTCCCGCCGACCTGCCTGCAGGGCGAATACTTCGGCGATGGCGCCATGCGCCAGACCGCGCCGCTGTCGCCGGCCATCCACCTCGGCGCGGATCGCCTGCTGGTGCTGGGGGTGCGGCCGACGCACCTCGACGCGATTCCGCGCTTCGTGGCCACCGATACGCCACCGACGCCGGGGCAGTTGTTCGGTTACATGCTGGACACGCTGTTCAGCGACCAGATCGCCGCCGACCTCGAGAACCTGTCGCGCATCAATCGTCTTGCGTCGCTGGCGGGCGAGGTCACTGGCGCGCGCCAGATCCGCACGCTGATGATCGCGCCGAGCGTCGATCCTTCCGAAATCGCGATCCGGCACATCGACTCATTGCCCTTCAGCCTGCGCGCACTGATGCGCATCATCGGCGCGCGCGGCTCGGCGGGCGGCCTGCTGGCGAGCTACCTGATGTTCGAGTCCGTCTACACGCGCGAGTTGATCGCGCTCGGCATGGCCGACACGCTCGCGCGGCGCGACGAGCTGGCCGCATTCCTGTCGTGAAGCTCGGCGACCGCGAAATCCATGTGTGGCTCGCCTTCGACGCCGATTTCATCGGCAGCGCCTGGCTCGACGAGCGCTCGGCCGATCTCGAGCCGCACGAGCACGCGATCGCGGCGCGGCGCCTGGAAAAGCTGCGGCCCCAGTACCGGCTGACGCGCGCCCTGCAGCGCGCGGTGTTGTCGCTGTACGCCCCGCAGGTCGCGCCGGCGCAGTGGCGCTTCAAGACGGACGAGGGCGCGGGCGCCAAGCCGGAGCTGGCGCCGCAATTCGCGGCGCTGGATCTGCATTTCAACCTCAGCCACACCGCGGGGCTCGTGGCCATGGCGGTGGGCAGGCAATCGACGCTGGGTCTCGACGCCGAATCCCTGGCCGTGGCGCGTACGCCGCTCGACATCGCAAACCGTTTCTTCACGAGCGCGGAGCTGGCCGAGCTCGCCGCGCTTCCCGCCGCGGAACACGCGCGGCGTTTCTACAGCCTGTGGACGTTGAAAGAGGCCTGGCTCAAGGCCACCGGCGAAGGCATCACCGCGGACTTGTTTGGCGTGTGGTTCGAGTTCGACGACGCCGCGCATGCGCGCGCATTCCAGATGAGCAAGGACGATGCTCGGCAGTGGAGCTTCTGGCAGGGATCGCCCGACGGCGAACACCGGCTGGCGCTGGCCTTGCGCGGCACGGCCGAGGTGTCGGTATTCCGTTGCCGGCCCGGCCGGATGCTCGAATGGCACCCGCAGCCGACCCTGCGGCGCGTCGGGTCAGACCAGGAACAGCGTCCCCAGGCCTAACAAGGTCGCGAAGCCGATGCAGTCGGTGAAGGTGGTCAGGACCACGCCCGCCGACAACGCCGGATCGATGCGCATGCGCTTGAGCAGCAGCGGGATCATCACGCCGACCAGCGCCGCCGCCAGCAGGTTGACCAGCATCGCGGCGGCGATGATGGCGGCGAGGTTCCAGGTGCCGTAGCGCACCACCGTGAGGCCACCGACCACGAACGCGAACGCGATGCCGTTGAGGCCCGCCACCGCGATCTCCTTGAAAAGCAGCCAGCGCGCATTGACCCACTCGACCTGGCCCAGCGCCATGCCGCGGATGATCAGCGTGACCGTCTGGGTTCCGGCGATGCCGCCCATCGAGGCGACGATGGGCATGAGCGCGGCGAGTGCCGCCACCTTCTCGATCGTCCCGGTGAAGCGGCTGACCACCGACGAGGCGAGGAAGGCGGTGGCCAGGTTGATCGTGAGCCAAAGCAATCGCCGGCGCGTCGACGGGATGACCCCGGCGAACACGTCCTCCTCGTCACGCAGGCCGGCCGAGGACATGACTTCGTGCGCGGCTTCCTCGCGGATCACGTCGACCACGTCGTCGATGGTGACGCGACCCAGCAGCTTGCCGCTCGCGTCGACCACCGCGGCCGACACGAGGTCGCGGTCCTGGAAGAGTCGCGAGACTTCGTTGGCCAGGGTCTCGGGTGCGATGCGCGGCGCCTCCGTGTCGAGGATGTCGCCCACCGGCTTTTCCGGGTCCTCGGTCAGCAGGCGCGTGAGCGCCACGGTGCCGAGATAGCGGTCGTCGCGGTCGACCACGAACAGGCGGTCGGTCTTGTCGGGCAATTCGCCGCGCATGCGCAGGTAGCGCAGCACCACTTCCACCGTGACGTCGGCGCGCACGCTCACGGTGTCGGTGTTCATGAGGCCGCCGGCGGTGTCCGGCTCGTAGAGCAGCAGGGTGTTCATGCGCTCGCGGTCCTGGGCGTCCATGGACTTCACGAGCTGTGCGCCCACCGCCTCCGGCAGGTCCCCGACCAGGTCCGCGAGGTCGTCGAGCTCCAGGTCCTCGGCCGCGGCCAGCAGTTCGTCCGCGTCCATGCCCTCGATGAACGCCTGGCGCACCTCGTCGCTCAGCTCCACCAGCACGTCGCCCTCGATTTCCGGCTCGACGAAGTTCCACACCACCTCGCGTTGCGCGGGCGGCAGCGACTCGATCAGGTTGGCGATCTCGGCGGGATGCATGGCCGCCACCATGCGCGCGGCGCCACGCCACGACCCTTCGCGCAACGCGCCGCGCAGTGCGGCGAGCCGGCGTTCTTTGGTGGATGTGCGCGTCGCTTCCATGGCGCGCGGGAGTGTATTGAGGTCAGCCCTCAATTCCTAGGACGAAGCAGCGCCCTCAACGGCTCATGGACGCCGTCGCTTCGACGGCGTTGTCTGGCGTGGCGCGCAACCCCTGGAAACTGATCGAGCGCATCTCGCCGAGCGAGTTGTGGCGGAGCGCGACCACCGGGTAGGTCTGCGCGAGCCGCTCGGCGACGCGTTCCGCCAGGTACACCGAGCGATGGCGGCCGCCGGTGCAGCCGATCGCGATGGTGAGGTAGCGGCGGTTCGCGGCCTGGTGCTCGGGAATGCGCGCGGCGACGAAGTGCAGGATGTCGTCCAGGAGCTTCGGCACGCCACGCTGTGCCTCGAGGAAGCGGATGACGTCGGCGTCACGGCCGGTGAGCGCGCGCAGCGTCGGGTCCCAGTAGGGATTCGGCAGCGAGCGCGCGTCGAACACGAAATCCGCGTCGCCGGGAATGCCGTTCTTGAAACCGAACGACTCCACCAGCAGCGACATGCGCGAGGCGCTGCGCTTCTCGACCCGCTGGCTGATGAGCTCGCGCAATTCGTGCACGCCCATGCGCGAGGTGTCGATGACCAGGTCGGCGCCGTTGAGGATGGGCTCGAGCAGGCGCCGCTCGATGGCGATGGCTTCCTTGAGCGACACGTGGTCGGTGGTCATCGGGTGCTTGCGGCGCGTCTCGGCGAAACGCCGCAGCAGCTCGTCGTCGTTGGCGAGCAGGAACACGATCTCGCACTGGATGCCGCTCTTCTTCAGCTCCTCGATGAGCGGCGGCACGGTCTCGATCTCGCCGGCCGCGTTGCGTGCGTCGACCCCGACGGCGGCGCGGCTGTACTGGGCCTCGTTGTTGCGCAGGGTGTGGGCGATGAAGGGCTTCAGCAGGGCCGCCGGGATGTTGTCCACGCAGTAGAACCCGGCATCTTCGAGCATGTGCAAAGCCACGCTCTTGCCGGATCCCGACAGCCCGCTGACGAGGATGAGTCTCATGTTCTGGCGACTATATCCTCGTTGGCCCGGCTTACCGGCTTATTTCCCGGCCGTTGGCCCGGCGGGCGTCCGCGGCGTGCTTGTCGGCCTTCTTCTCCTTGTGCTTGAGCACGCTGCGGTCGAGCTTGTCGGCCAGCAGGTCGATGGCGGCGTACATGTCTTCCTCGGTGGCATCGGCATGGATGGCATTGCCGCGCACGTGCAAGGTGGCTTCGGCCTTCTGTCGGAGTTTCTCCACGGTAAGGACGCAATGCACGTCGATGACGTGGTCGAAGTGGCGCGAGATCCGCTCCAGCTTCTTCTCGACGTAGCTGCGCATCGACGGGGTGACTTCGACATGATGACCGGAAAGCGACAATTGCATGGTGCGTCTCCTTTTTTGGCCTATCTACTTAGTCTCTTGAGTCGTGTCTGGTTACCGGGCAGCAGCCTTCGCCTTGCGTTCGTTGGACGGCGCGAGGCCGAGGGCCTCGCGGTACTTGGCGACCGTGCGGCGCGCCACGGCGATGCCCTCGCCCGACAGGAGCTCCGCGATGCGGCTGTCGGACAGCGGGTTGCCGGGATCTTCTTCCTTGATGAGCTTCCTGATCTTGGCGCGCACCGCGGTCGAGGAAGCGCCGCCGCCGTCGGCGGCCTCGACCTGGCTGGAGAAGAAATACTTGAGCTCGAACACCCCGCGCGGCGTGTGCATGTACTTGCTGGAGGTGACGCGCGAGATGGTGGACTCGTGCATGTCGATGGCCTGCGCGATGTCCTTGAGGATCATCGGGCGCATGGACTCCTCGCCATGTTCGAGGAACGCGGTCTGCCGCTCGACGATGCTCCGGGCGACCTTCATCAGGGTCTCGTTGCGGATCTCGAGGCTCTTGAGCAGCCAGCGGGCTTCCTGCAGCTGCGCGCGCATCGAGGAATGGCCGGCGCCGCGGCCCAGCATGTCGGCGTAACTCTGGTTGAGCCGCACGCGCGGCAGCGTCGAGCTGTTCACCTCGACGGTCCAGCCGCGGTCGGTGCGCCGCACGAACACGTCGGGCACCACGTATTCCGCCTTGGCGCTGGATACGGTTGCGCCCGGGCGCGGATGGCAGCCGCGCACCAGGGCGACGGCCTGCGCCAGCTCCTCGTCCGAGGCGGACAGTTCGCGGCGCAGCTGCGTGAGCTCGCGGTCCGCGAGCAGGTCGAGATGCCGGTCGGCGATGGCGAGCGCGAGGCGCAGGCCGGGTGTGTCCCCGTGCAGCATGCGCAGCTGCAGCGTCAGGCACTCGCTCAGGTTGCGTGCGCCGATGCCGGGCGGATCGAGCGTCTGCACGAGCTTGAGAACGCGCTCGACCTCGGCCGCATCGGCGGTGACCTCGGGCAGCAGCGTGGCGGCGATGTCCTCGAAGGAATCGGTGACGTAACCGTCGTCGTTGATGGCATCGACAATAGCGCGTGCGATCGCCAGGTCGCGCGGCGCGAGGTTGGCGTATTCGAGCTGGCCGACCAGGTGATCCTGCAGCGACAGCTGCGCATCGTCGGCGACTTCGGCGGCGCGCTCGTCGTCATCGCGCCAGGAGTCGGAGCCGGGGCTGCGCTCGCTCCAGGTTTCCTCGATGACTTCCGCTTCCACCGCGACGGCGATCTCGGGCTGCGGCTGGGCGTCGGCGCGATCCTCCTCGGGCATGGGATGCGGCTCGAGCGCCTCGAACTGGCCGGTGGCCTCGTACTCGTCCACGGGCTCGAGCATCACGTTGCTTTCGAGTTGCTCGCGGATGTGCGCCTGCAGCTCCAGGGCAGGCATTTGCAGGAGGCGGATGGCCTGCTGCAGCTGCGGGGTCATGGTGAGCTGCTGACCCAGCTTCAGCTGCAATGACGGCTTCATCATCGACACGGGCGTGGGTGTCTCAACGCTCTGAGGTGAAAGGACTTTTCCGCTGGATCTACCAATCCCTACATGCGGAAGGATTGGCCCAAGTACACCTCACGGACTTGGGGGTTGGCAAGGATTTCTTCGGAAGATCCGGACGCGATTACCGTACCGCCGGAAACGATGTAGGCGCGGCCGCAAACACCTAAGGTTTCTCTGACGTTATGGTCGGTGATCAGCACGCCAATGCCCTTGGCGGTGAGCTCCGTCATGATGCGCTGGATATCGATGACGGACAGCGGATCGACGCCCGCAAATGGTTCATCGAGGAGCACGAAACGGGGTTCGGCCGCCAGCGCGCGCGCGATTTCGACGCGCCGGCGTTCGCCGCCGGACAGCGCGAGCCCCAGGCTCTTGCGCACGTGCGCGATGCGCAGCTCGCCGAGGATCTGCTCGAGCCGCTCCTGGCGCCCGGTTTCGTCGAGGTTGTCGCGCGTCTCCAGGATGGCCATGACGTTGTCTTCGACGGAGAGCTTGCGGAACACCGAGGCTTCCTGCGGCAGGTAGCCGATGCCGGCATTCGCGCGCTGGTGCATCGCAAGATGCGTGATGTCGCGATCGTCGATGGTCACGCTGCCGGCGTCCGGCGGCACCAGGCCGACGATCATGTAGAACGCCGTGGTCTTGCCCGCGCCGTTCGGGCCTAGCAACCCGACGATCTGCCCGCTCTCCACCTCGATGGAGAGATCGGAGATCACTTGGCGTTTGCGGTAGCTCTTGGCGAGGTGGGTGGCGCGCAGCAGGCTCATGGTTTCTTACCGGGAGCCGAGCACGGCTTGCCCGCGTCGGTCTGCGGCTGGATGGTGATGCGCACGCGGCCGTCATTCTGCACGCTTTGCGAGCGCAGGTTGTACACCAGCTGCTCGCTGCTGAGCTCATTGCAGCCATCCACCAACAACCACGCCTGGTCCCTGAGGCTCACGTTGCCGGTCGTGGTCTCGTAATCGATCGTGCGCGCGCGGCCGCGCGTCGGTTCGCTGGCGCCTTCGCGCACGCCTTCGAACTCCGCCGGCGCCCCGGTGATCGTCGCGCGCGTGATCACGTTGTTGCTGAAAATGACCACCGCCTCGTCGGAGACCAGGCTGCCGCCCTGCGCGTTGATGCGCACGCTGCCCGACACGGTCCACTTGCTGTTCTGGTAGTTGAGCCCGCCGACCACGCTGGCCTTGTCGGCGCGGATCCTGAGGTCGCCCTGCGAAATGGTCACGTCGTGCATCACCAGCGTGTTGTTCGGCAGGCTGCCTTCGCTCGAGGCGGCGTCGATGACGATGGGGAGATTGGTGCGCTCGGCCTGCGAGGCGGCGGCCACGCCTAACAACCCCGCCAGCAACAGGGTGCCGAGCGCGCGCCAGGGCTTGTCAATTCGCGGAACTGCCATGCACGGCCGATTTTAGACGTACCTTGCCGGCCTTCAAATCGGCTTCCATGCCGACGGCGCGCAATTCGTTGCCGGACGAGCTCAGCTTCACCGGCGCGTCGGTCTCGATGAACTGGGTCGGCGTATTCATGCGGATGTGATCGGTGTCGAGCCGCAGCGGCTGGTCCGAGCCCGGCGCAGGGCCGGTGATCGTGACATTGCCGGCCAGTTGCACGTCGTCGCCGTTCGCCCGCACCTGTCCGCGGTCGGCCTTCAGGTGCCACACGTCCCCGGGATCGGCGGCCGGCGCGGGCTTCTCGCCCGGCAACGCCGGCTGCGCGCCCGGGTGGTAGTCCATTTGCAGGTTCTCGAGATCGATGGTGCCGCTTTCCGGCTGCTGGCGGATGACCTGCGCATTCAGCCGGTAGCGCTCGCGGCCGTTGTCGCCGGTCTCGGTGACCACCGCGTCGCGCGCGGCGTAGCCCGGATCCGGCAGCAGCGCCGCGCCGGCGTCCGCGCCCTCGTCGTTGCGGCCGGCCATGCCGATGAAATACGCGCCCGCGATCACCAGCACGCCCGCCACGTACGCGAAAGGTCGCAGCCACTTCTTCATGCGCGCAGGCGCCGCGCGTCGAGCAGCCAGTCGCACACCTCGCGCACCGCGCCGCGCCCGCCGGGCCGCGTGGTCACGAGGTCGGCGACGGCGAGGGCGTCGCGATGCGCATCGGCGACCGCGATCGCGAGTCCCGCGGCGCCCAGCATCGGCGCGTCCGGTGTGTCATCGCCCACACAGGCGCAGTGTTCGAGCGGTAGCGAGCGCGCCTTCGCGAGTCGCGTCAGCGCCGCAAGCTTGTCGGTCACGCCCTGGTTCACGTGGCGGATGCCGAGCTCGCGCGCGCGGCGCTGGACGATGGTCGACTTGCGCCCGGAAATGATGGCGACGGTGATGCCGGCGGCGGCCACCTGCTTGATGCCGTGACCATCCTTGACGTTGAAGGCCTTGAGCACTTCGCCGCGCGCGCCGTAGTACAGCCGGCCGTCGGTGAGCACGCCGTCCACGTCGAGCACCAGCATGCGCACGCGGCTCAGCGCCGGCATGAAGGCGGCGAGGTCGGGCGCGGCAGCGATTGCCGGATGCGTGGGACTCACAACACCCCGGCGCGCAGCAGGTCGTGCACGTTGAGCGCGCCGACCAGCATGCCCGCGGCATCGATCACCGGCAGGGCGGTGATGCTGTGCTTTTCCATGAGGTGCGCGGCTTCGGCGGCGAGCTCCTGCGCGCGCACCGACTTGCCGGGCGAGATCATGACCTCGCGCATCGGGGTCTGGTGCACGTCGATGCGGCGGTCGAGCGCGCGCCGCAGGTCGCCGTCGGTGAACACGCCGAGCATGCGCCCGCCGTCGACCACCACGCACATGCCGAGGCCCTTCTTCGACATGACGACCAGGCCCTCGGCCAGGCGGGCATCGGGGCTAACTACCGGCAGGTCGTCGCCGCGCCGCATGACGTCGGCGACGTGCAGCAGGAGCTTCCGGCCGAGCGCGCCGCCCGGGTGCGAGCGTGCGAAATCCTGCGAGGTGAAGCCGCGCGCCTCGAGCAGCGCCACCGCGAGCGCGTCGCCGAGCGCCAGCGTCACGGTGGTGCTGGCGGTGGGCGCGAGGTTGAGCGGGCAGGCCTCCTCGGCGACGCTCACGTCGAGGTGCACGCTGGCGGCGCGCGCCAGCGAGGACTTGGGGTTGCCGGTGATGGCGATCAGCGGCACGCCGAGGCGCGATACGTGCGGGATCAGCAGCAGCACCTCGGCGGTCTCGCCGGAGTTCGACAGCGCCAGCACCACGTCCGAGCGGGTGATCATGCCGATGTCGCCGTGGCTGGCCTCGGCGGCGTGCATGAAGAACGACGGTGTGCCGGTGGAAGCCAGCGTCGCGGCGATCTTGCCGCCGACGTGGCCGGACTTGCCCATGCCGGTCACGATCACGCGGCCGGTGCTTTGCAGGCAGATGGCGCAGGCTCGCGCGAAGGCCGCGTCGAGGCGCGGGATCAGGTCCCGCAACGCGTGTGCCTCGATCTCGAGCGCGCGCCGGCCGGCGGCGATGAGCGCGGACGGTTCGGGTGCGGCCGTTTCAGGCTTCGCGGGTGCGTTGGCGCCGGGGGCATTCATGCGGGAATGATACCCCCAGCCCCGGTAGACTCGCGCCATGAATACCGGCCCCATGACCCCCGATCGCATCGCCGAGCTGATCCGCGCCGGCCTGCCCGGCGCCACCGTGAGCGTCGAGTCCGACGACAACACCCACTTCGCCTCGCTCGTGGTGGCGCCGCAGTTCGCCGGCAAGCGTCCCATCGCACGGCACCAGATGGTGTACGCCACGCTGGGCGCGCTCGTCGGCCGCGAGATCCACGCGCTGTCCATCGACGCCCTGACGCCCGAGGAACTGGCCGCCAAGGGTGGCTAGCCACGCCGCCATTCAGGGCCGGCCGGGCACCCGCCGCCGGTCCAAACCACTACACTAGCGGCCCTTTCAGCCGGCGGACCCTTTCGTGGACAAGCTTCAGATCAACGGCGGTATCCCCCTCGAGGGCGAAGTGCGCATCTCCGGCGCGAAGAACGCGACCCTGCCGATCGTCGCCGGCGCGCTGCTGGCCGACGGCCCGGTGACCATCCGCAACGTCCCGCACCTGCAGGACGTGACCACCATGATCGAGTTGTTAGGCCGCATGGGCGTGTCGGTGACCATCGACGAGAAGATGCGCATCGAGATCGACCCGACCACGACGCGCGAGTGCTTCGCGCCGTACGAGCTGGTCAAGACCATGCGTGCGTCCATCCTGGTGCTGGGCCCGCTGCTGGCGCGCTTCGGCAAGGCCGACGTGTCGCTGCCGGGCGGCTGCGCCATCGGCGCGCGGCCTGTGAACATCCACGTCGCCGGGCTGCAGGCCATGGGCGCGGAGATCAACATCGACAGCGGCTACATCCGCGCGCGTGCCGGGCGGCTCAAGGGCGCGCGGCTGGTGCTCGAGACCGTGACCGTCACGGGCACCGAGAACCTGATGATGGCCGCGACGCTGGCCGACGGCGAGACCATCATCGAGAACGCGGCGCGCGAACCCGAGGTCGTGGACCTCGCGAAGTTCCTGGTCGCCATGGGCGCGAAGATCCAGGGCGCGGGCAGCGACAAGATCGTGATCCAGGGCGTCGAGAAACTGCGCGCCACGAGCTACGAAGTGCAGCCCGATCGCATCGAGGCCGGCACGTACCTGGTCGCCGGCGCGATCACCTCCGGCATCGTGCGCGCCAAGAACGTCGATCCGGAGCATCTCGACGCGGTCACCGCCAAGCTGCGGGAGGCGGGTGCGCGCGTCGACATCGGGTCCAACTGGATCGAAGTCGACATGAAGGGCAAGCGCCCGAAGTCGGTCGACGTGCGCACCGCGCCGTACCCGGCGTTTCCCACCGACATGCAGGCGCAATTCGCCGCGATGAACACCATTGCCGATGGCGTCGGCACGATCGTCGAAACGATTTTCGAAAACCGCTTCATGCACATGCTCGAGATGCGCCGCCTCGGCGCCGAGATCCGCCTCGAGGGCAACACGGCGATCATCAAGGGCGTGCCGAAACTGACCGGCGCGCCCGTCATGGCCACCGACCTGCGCGCCTCGGCCAGCCTGGTTCTCGCGGGCCTCGTGGCGGAGGGCCGCACCGAGATCGAGCGCATCTACCACATCGATCGCGGCTACGAGGCACTCGAGGAAAAACTCGCGCAGCTTGGCGCCCAGATTCGCCGCGTCCCCAACTGAAAGACGGGGTCGAAGACGGTGCCGGAGCATGCATTCCGGCATAACTGACGGGGCAACCTGGGCGGTGGTGTCGGCAGGAGTTATGCCGGAATGCATGCTCCGGCACCGTCTGCAGATTCGCTGTGTTTTTCGGCTTTCCCGGCGGTATTTCGGGGCCGGACCGATTGTGATCCAGGTCGCGATACTGCCGTCCGCGCACCAGTCTGGTGTGCCGGATGTGACGCACTGCCGGCTAGCGGCAAATCACTGACTTAATACTGTCCCTCACTGTCGTTCCCAGGAGACGGGCCCAGGAGCCACGTCCCGAGAGGAACAGCGTTCGAGACAAAACCAGGTTCGCGAGGTCGAGGGTCATGCAAGCACGTTCGGAATTAGGCGCTGTTGCGCAGGGTGACAACGCGGTCAGGGGCAATCCCGGACCGAGCTCCTTCAAGTCCAAGCGTCCGTTGTGCGTCATCGCGACGCCTGACCTGGACCTGTGGGCGCAACTCGGGCCCATGCTCGAGGGCACCGTCCAGCCGCGTCATGCCGACTCGCTCGAAACGGCGGCCACCATGCTCAAGCCGGGCACGCGCACCATCCTGGTCGCGGACCTGCGCGAGATCGGCGACGGCGGCTTCGCCCCGATCGCCAACAGCCCTCACAACCCGGTGGTCATCGCCATCCGTGACAGCGCTTCGGCCGGCGTGGTCGACGCGCTGATGCTCGAAGGCTCGATCCACCAGCTGGTCGACGCGCCGATCGAACAGGCCGCGATGCTGCGCGCCGTGTCCGATGCCGCGCGCATCTCGGCGACCGCCGAGGCGCTCAGCGCCGTGACCGCGCCCGCCTCGAGCGGCGGCGGCGATGAAGAGAAGGCCGGCAAGCCCATGGGCATGATCATCGGCGCCGTCGTCGGTGTGCTCGCGCTCGCGGGTGGCGGCTACTTCTTCATGTCGAAGAAGGATTCCGCGCCGGCCGCGACCGCTGCCGCGCCGGCCGAAAGCGCGCCGGCCGCCACCGCCGCCGCGGGCAAGGCCGCCGCGCCCGCGCTGTCGCTCGACGAAGTGCTCGAGAAGGCGCGCTTCGCGATGGACGAGCGCCGCTACATCGAGCCGAACAAGAACAACGCCCTCGAGTATTTCCGCCAGGTGCTGGTGCTCGATCCGGGCAATGCCGAAGCCACCGAAGGCCTCAAGCGCCTCGGCGGCCTGCTGATCGCGCGCGCCCGCACGGCGCTCGACGAGCGCCGCTTCGACAATGCGCTCGCCGAGCTCGAGGCCGCGCGCAGCATCGACCAGAACGATCCGCGCCTCGCCGAGGTCGACGCCAAGCTCGACACGATGCGCGCCCAGACCGCGCTCGCGCAGATCCAGGCGACGCTCGCCGCGCAGAACTTCGACCGCGCGCAGACGCTGCTCGAGGCTGCGCAGAAGGACGCGCTGCTGCCGCCCGCGCAGATCGCGCAGCTCACGCGTGACCTCGAGAACAAGCGCAAGTCGACCACCATCCAGCGCCTGGTCGCGAGCGCCGAAGCGCGCCTGTCGAGCGGCCGCCTCGTGACGCCGAACGACGACTCCGCCAAGGACGCCATCGCCAGCCTCAAGGAGGCGGGCGCCTCGAACGAGCTCGTCTCGCGCCTCAACGCCGACCTCAACCAGCGGCTGCTGGCGGCGGCGCGCGAAGCGGCGGGCCGCGGCGACCAGTCCGCCGTGCAGTTCAACCTCAACGCCGCGCGCGACAACGGCGTCTCGTCCGCCGCGCTCAACGCCGCGCAACGCGACGTGAACGCCGCCGCCCAGAAGCAGCAGCGCACCACCGAGGACATCGCCCGGTTCGCCAAGGCCGCGCAGGATCGCCTCGCGAGCGGCCAGCTGCTGACGCCGGCCAACGATTCGGCGGTTTCGAACGCCGAGCGCCTGCGCCTGCTCGACGTCCGCAACCCGACCACCGTGCAGGTGGTGAAGGAAGTGCGTGCGCGCCTGGTCTCCGATGCGCGCGCCAAGATCGCCGCGAAGCAGCCGGCCGAAGCCGCCGCGCTGCTCGACGCCGCGGAAGGCCTCGGCGGTGACGCCGATCTCGCCGACCTGCGCGCCTCGCTGGCCAGCGCCCAGGCCGCCGCCGCCAATGCCGCGGCAGCGCCGAAGCTGCCGCCGCTCAAGATGACGCGCCCGCCGCGCCCGAAGTACCCCACGTCCGCGAAGGGTGTCGAAGGCTGGGTGCGCGTCGAGTTCTACGTCACGCCTGAAGGCCGCACCGAACGCGTGCGCGTGCTGTCGAGCGAGCCCGCGGGCCTGTTCGACGCGGCGGCCATCTCGGCGATGGAAAACGCCCGCTTCGAAGAGTTTGCGTCGACCGAACCGCGCCTCGCGGTGCAGCGCATCGTCTTCAAGCCGGAATAGATGGAGGGAGACCGAAGTGAGCAAGCCCGCTACTAAAAAAATTGCCACCAAGATGCAGGGCGCGCGCGCCGTCTGGGTCGCGGTAGGCGTCCTGGCCCTTGCGTTCCTGGTCGGCGTGTTGGCGCCCGCCTGGTACTTCGCGGGCCGCCTGGTGGACAACAACACCGCGGTTCGCGCCATCGGCGAACTGCAGCAGCAGCCGTCGCGCATGCAGACGGCGCTGAACTCGATCCAGGACCGCCTGCGCGCACGCGGCTTCGTGCGTGATTCGATCGAGCAGTTGAAGCGCGCCACGCAGCAGTTCGAGGCCTCGACGGCTTCACTCGCGACCGGCGGCGGCAGCGTGTCGTTCGGCGGCTTCGGCTCCGACGACGACGTGCAGAACACCATCAAGGAAATGACCACGGCGTGGAAGAAGTACAAGCCGGCGCTCGACCCGGTGGCCAACTTCACCGCCATCCCGTACTCGGACAGCGAGCGCGAAGGCACGCAGCTGAACATGGACGGCCGCGAACTGCAGACCAAGGTCACGACCGCGGTCGGCCAGGCGCGCGCCTACACCCCGATGCTGGAAAAGAGCCTGGCGCAGATCATCGCCGGCCTGCAGGCCTCGTCGGACTCGCTGGCCACCGCGCTGCGCACCGTCGTGCTCATCGGCGTGGGTCTCGCGGGTATGCTGGCGGCGCTGGTCGGTTACCTGTCGCTGGCCCGTGGTAAGCAGGCCGCCGCGGCCGCCGCCGCGCGCCAGCAGACGGAAGACATCCTCTCGACCGTGCGCGAAGGTCTGTTCCTGCTCGACGCGGACCTGAAGATCGGCTCGATTCATTCGGACGCGACCGCGCAGCTGTTCCAGCGCGAGTCGGTATCCGGCATCACCTTCGAAGACCTGCTGCGCGACCTGGTGACGCCGAAGACGCTCGCCATCGCCACCAAGTTCGTCAAGGTGCTGTGGAGCGAGCGCACCAAGGAAAACCTGATCCGCTCGATCAACCCGCTCAACGAAGTGGAAATCCTGGTGGGCGAGAAGGGCAGCAAGGACGCCGAGACCCGCTACCTCGAGTTCAACTTCCACCGCGTGCGCCGCGAAGGCGCCATCACCCACGTGCTGGTGGCCGTCGCCGACGTGACCGCGCGCGTCGCGCTGGCCGCGCAGCTCAAGGGAGCGCAGGACTCGGCGCAGTCGCAGATGGACGCGTTCCTCTCGATCCTGCACGTGGATCCGACCCAGCTGTCGCCGTTCCTCGACGACTCGGATGTCGCGTTCAAGATGATCAATGCCACGCTGCGTGACCCGGCGCGTGACAGCGCCACGTTCCGCCGCAAGATCGACGGCCTGTTCCGCCAGATCCACAGCATCAAGGGCGAAGCCGCGGCCATCGGCCTCGGTTCGATGGAAGCCCGCGCGCACGGCCTCGAGAACGACCTCGCCGCGCTGCGCGAGCGCACCGATCTCACCGGCGACGACTTCCTGCCGCTGCTCACCAAGTTCGACGACCTGGTGCAGCACTCGCAGTCGGTGCGCGACATGGTCACCAAGCTCGCGAGCTTCCGCGAGAGCTTCGGCAAGCACGCGCCGGGCGGCGCCGTCGCCCACGCGGGCGCGTCCGCCGGTGCCGGCGACGCGACCGCGCGCACGCCGAAACTCAACGAGGACTCGGTGGCCGCGGAGGCCACGCTGCAGCGCTCGGCGCGCGAAGGTTTCGTCGCCTCGGCGCAGCAGCTCGCGGACCGCATCGCCAACGACCATGGCAAGAAGGTCGTGGTGAGCTGCCGCGGCCACGACCAGGTGCCGGAGGCGTATCGCCGCCCCGTCAAGGACGTGCTGATCCAGCTGATCCGCAATGCCGTGGTGCACGGCATCGAGACGCCGGCCGAGCGCCAGGCGCAGGGCAAATCGCCCGAAGGCCACATCCGCATCAACTTCGAGATGACGGACGGTGGGCGCGCGTTCCGCATGATGTGCGAGGACGACGGCCGCGGCCTGACGCCGGAGAAGCTGCGCAAGACCGCGGTGGCCAAGGGAATCATCTCCCAGGCCGACGCGACCGCGCTGTCGGACCAGGAAGCCATGATGCTGGTGTTCCGCTCCGGATTCTCGACGGCCAAAGACGTAACCCGCGACGCAGGTCGTGGCGTCGGCATGGACGTCATTGCTGAAATTGCGGCCCGGCTCGGCGGACGCATTTCGCTGAACTCGGAAATCGGCAAGAACATGAAGCTGTCCCTGTCGTTCCCCGCGCAGCAGAGCGCGGCCGGCGTGGTGGCGGCCTAAGGTTAGGGAGGAGAGTTTCAGACCATGAGTGCCGTTCCAAAACCCAGACAACCGCTGCGCATGATGATCGTCGATGACTCGAACGTCATGCGGCGCCGCATCGAGCGCTCCCAGCAGAACGACCAGCTCGAAGTGGTGGGCACCGCGGTGAACGGCCTCGACGCCGTCACCAAGTTCAAGCAGCTGATGCCCGACGTGATGACGCTCGACCTGACGATGCCCGAGATGGACGGCATCGAGTGTGTCGAACACGTCATCAAGATCAAGCCCGATGTGCTTATACTCGTGGTGTCCGCTCTTGCCGATAAGGCCACCGCGGTCGAGGCCATCGAGAAGGGCGCGAATGGATTCCTGTGCAAGCCGTTTACGGACGATCAGCTCAATGAAGCTCTCGCCGAGTTGATTGGGGAGTAAGAGACATGCTCGATACAGAAGAAGTCCGGACCTTCGTGCAGGGCACGGTGCACTTCTTTGAGACCGCGACCGGGCACCCGGCCACGGTCGGTTCTCCTTACCTCTGCATCGACAAGGCCGCCGTGGTCCAGGACTACGCCGGCGTCATCGGGATCTCCGGGAACCGCGAGGGCAAGGTGTACTTCACCGCGCCGCGCGGCATGTTGTCGGTCATGCTGATGTGCATGAACGAAACGGACACGGGCGAGCAGAACGTGCGCGACCTGGTCGGTGAAGTGGCCAACACGATCTCGGGCAATGCGCGCCGCGATTTCGGCCGCAACTTCATCATCAGCACGCCCACGATCTGCGACAAGACCAACGCGGCCCAGGCCGCAGCCACCAACGGCCGCTCGTTCGTCATCCCGATCAACTGGCGCAGCTACGCCGCGAACGTGGTCGTCTGCCTGCAATAGTGCTGCCGCACACGACGGACAACGCCCGTGAAGCACGGGCGTCCGTCAGTTTGTTCTTCCACTAGTTAGCTGGCCGCCGGGCGGGGGCGCTCGGTCACCGGCACTTCCGCCGAGAACGGCTGCGTGCCGCGGATCCCCGTGATCTTCACCTTGGCGCCGGGCCTGGCGTTGGCGATGCGCGTCAGCGTGTCCTGCGCGCTGGTCACGTGCACGCCGTTGACCGTGAGGA
Organism: Steroidobacteraceae bacterium; assembly: GCA_035701825.1. Classification (GTDB taxonomy): domain Bacteria; phylum Pseudomonadota; class Gammaproteobacteria; order Steroidobacterales; family Steroidobacteraceae; genus CADEED01. The sequence continues at coordinate 10,292 of DASSRK010000066.1, read as the reverse complement.
TGATGTCGCGCAGCTCGATGCCGGCGTCGGCCGCGGGGCTGCCGTCGTAGAGGTTCAGGACCACCACGCCTGCCTGCGCCAGGTTGAAGCGACGCGCCGCCATGTCGTCCACGTCGATGGGCACGATGCCGATCCAGCCGCGTACCACGCGACCCTTGGAGAGGATCTCGCCGAGCACGCCCCTCACCAGGTTCACCGGGATCGCGAAGCCGATGCCCTCGACGCCCAGGTTCTTGGCCAGCACCGCGGTGTTGATGCCCACCAGCTCACCGCTGGCGTTGATGAGCGCGCCGCCGGAGTTGCCCACGTTGATGGGCGCGTCGGTCTGGATGAAGTTCTCGTACGTGGCCACGCCGAGCTGCGCGCGCCCCGTGGCGCTGACGATGCCCTGGGTCACCGTCTGCGACAGGCCGACCGGGTTGCCGATGGCCAGCACGATGTCCCCGACGCGCAACCGGTCGGAATGCCCCATGGGCATGACCGGGATGTCCTTGCGCAAGTTGACCAGCTGCAGTACCGCCAGGTCGGTCTCCGGGTCGCGCCCCACGACCTTGGCATCGGCCACCCGCCCGTCCGCGAGCTGGCAGCGGATCAGGTCGGCCTTGGCGATCACATGGTGGTTGGTGACCACGTGCGCCTCGCGATCCACGATCACCCCCGAGCCGAGACTCTGTTCGACGCGCTGGCGGTAGCGCGGGCCGACCTCACCAAACAATTCCTCGATGGGATTGGGCCGGATCTGCTCCTTGATGAGACGTGCCGTGTAGATGTTGACCACCGCCGGAGCGGCGCGCTCCACGGCTTCGGCGTAAGAGTTCACGGCACGCGGCGGCGGTGTCTCGACGGCGGGTTGCGGCACCACGGGCGCTGCCACGGGCGGCGGACTGTCCTGGCGGGGCGCCGGCGCCATGGCGGGCGCGCGCCGCGCGATGAGCTCGGGACGGATGACCACGGCGATGAACGCCGCGGCGAGTCCCACGATCGCCGAGACGGATACGAAAGTCAGGAATTTGAAGAACGGTCGGGGCGACATGGATCGGATATTCCTCGTCGGGTAAAGGCTTTAGCGCTGATCCGCATGTGTATAATGCGCCGCCTCCCGCGGTCTCGCAGCGGCGCATTTGCGCCCACTGCTGGCGGGCGAACGAACGATCCTGAGGTCTTTGAATGAGCGATCACGCGGCGGACGATGCCGTCCCGGAAGTCGACGAGAGTCGGCGCAAGTTTTTGATAGCAGCCACCGCCGGTACCGGCGCCGTGGGTGCGGTCCTGACCGCGGTGCCCTTCGTGGCCTCGTGGAACCCCTCGGAGAGCGCCCGCGCGGCGGGCCTGCCCACCGAGGTGGATCTCTCCAAGATGGAGCCGGGGCAGATGACCACGCATTTCTGGCGCAAGAAGCAGATCTACGTGGTCAAGCGCACGCCGGAGATGCTGGCGTCGCTGTCGAACCACGACAGTGAGCTCAAGGACAAGGATTCCGAGAAGTCGGAGCAGCCTGCCTACGCCAAGAACGTGGATCGCTCGCTCAAGCCCGAGATCCTGGTGCTCATCGGAACCTGCACCCACCTCGGCTGCCTGCCGAAGACGCGCTTCACACCGAACGACGCCACCGTGATGGCCAACTGGCCGGGCGGCTTCTTCTGCCCCTGTCACGGCTCGAAGTTCGACCTCGCGGGTCGCGTATTCGAGGGATCGCCCGCCTCGGTGAACCTCGTGGTGCCGCCGTACAGCTTCGAAGGCGACAACAAGCTCATCATCGGCGTGGATCCCGCGCCTGCCAAAGGAGCGGCCTGATGTCCGCGGTCATCGAAGGCAAGGGCGGCTTCCGCGCCTGGTTGAACAAGCGCCTGCCGGTCGACCAGTTCGTGGAAGACCAGCTGACCGGCTACTACGCGCCGAAGAACTTCAACGTCTGGTACTTCTTCGGCTCGCTGGCGCTGCTGGTGTTCGTCATGCAGATCCTGACGGGCATATTCGTGACCATGCACTTCAAGCCGGGCGAAGCCACGGCCTGGAACTCGGTGCAGTACATGGTGCGCGAAGTGCCCTACATGTGGCTGATCCAGCCCATGCACGCGGTCGGCGCGTCGTTCTTCTTCATCGTCGTGTACCTGCACATGGCGCGCGCGTTCCTGTACGGCAGCTACAAGGCGCCGCGCGAGTTGCTGTGGGTCATCGGCATGCTCATCTATCTCGCGCTGATGGCCGAGGCCTTCATGGGCTACGTGCTGCCGAACGGCAACATGTCGTACTGGGGCGCGCAGGTGATCATCAACCTGTTCGGCACCATCCCCGGCATCGGCCCGGGCCTGGTCGAATGGATCCGCGGTGACTACGGCATCGGCGATGCGACGCTGACCCGCTTCTTCTCGCTGCACGTCATCGCGCTGCCCTTCGTGATCGCGCTGCTGGTCGGCCTGCACCTGGTCGCGCTGCGCCAGGTGGGTTCGAACAACCCGGACGGCATCGAGATCAAGGCGAAACTCGGGGCGGACGGCAAGCCGCTCGATGGCATCCCGTTCCATCCTTACTACACGCTCAAGGACATCGTGGGCGTGGGGCTGTTCCTGACGCTGTTCGCCATCGTGGTGTTCTTCATGCCGACGTTCTTCGGGCTCTTCATGGAGGCGCCGAACTTCGAGCCGGCGAACCCCGTGTCGACGCCCGAGCACATCGCGCCGGTGTGGTACTTCACGCCTTACTACGCGATCCTGCGCGCCGTCCCCGACCAGAAGATGGGCGCGCTGCTGATGGCGCTGTCGGTGATGGCGTTCCTCTTCGTGCCGTGGCTCGATCGCGCGAAGAACAAGTCGATCCGTTACCGGGGCCTCGCCTCGAAGCTGCTGCTCGGCACGTTCTTCGTCACGTTCTGCGTGCTGATGTGGCTGGGTCTCAAGCCCGCCGAAGGCCTGTACGTGATGCTGGCGCGCATCTTCACGGCGCTGTACTTCGCGTTCTTCTTCCTGCTGCCGTTCGTATCGAAGGCCGACGGTAACGGCCCGGTTCCCGAGAGAGTCACCTACCATGCTCACTAACGCACGCGTCGCCATCCTGTTCGCGCTGGTGTTCGGCGCTGGCGCCGCCCAGGCCAACGAGGGCGCTCATGCCGGCTGGCAGCGCCAGGCGGAGAACGAGGTCGCCAATCTCGCCTCACTGCAGCGTGGTGCGCGCAATTTCATGTCGTACTGCTCGGGCTGCCATTCGTTGAAGTTCGTGCGCTACTCGCGCGTGTGCACCGACCTCAGCATCCCCGAGCAGCAGTGCCTGGCGTTGCTGGTGCGTCCCGGCGACAAGGCGATCGACTACATCAAGGCCCCGATGCCGGCGGCCGACGCCACCGAGTGGTTCGGCAAGGCGCCGCCCGACCTGTCGCTCGAGGCGCGCTCGCGCGGGCCGGACTGGGTGTTCAACTTCCTGACGACGTTCTACGCCGATCCCGCCAGCCAGAAGACCGGCGTGAACAACCTGCAGCTCCCGGGCACGGCCATGCCGCACGTGCTCGCGAACCTGCAGGGCGTGCAGAACGCCGTGTGGCGCAATGTCGAAACCAAGGGCGCGGACGGCAAGACGCTGGTCACGCGCGAGTTCGAGAAGTTCGAGCCCGGCGTGGTCGGCAGCGTGACGCCCGCGCAGTACGACGAGTTCGTGCGCGACACGGTGAACTTCCTCGAGTACGCCGGCGACCCGACGCAATTGCAGCGCCAGGGTCTCGGCATCTGGGTGGTCCTGTTCCTTCTGATGTTCACGGGCATCGCGCTGCTGCTGAAGAAGGAATACTGGAAGGACGTCCGCTGAGCGGGCGTACTTCCAGCGCCGCGGGTGGCGGCTCCCGAGGAGGGCACTGAGTGTCGAGCCGACGTGCCACGATGACGCTGTTTTCGGCGCCGGACGATCCCTGGAGCCATCGCACGCGCATTGTCATCGCCGAGAAGGCGATCGAGATCGAGATCGTCGACGTCGACCCGGGCAAGTATCCCGAGGACCTGCTCGACCTGAATCCGTACCACACCACGCCGACACTCATCGATCGCGACCTGGTGCTGTACGACTCGCGCGTGATCATGGAATACCTCGACGAGCGCTTCCCGCATCCGCCGCTCATGCCGGTGGACCCGGTGTCGCGCGCGCGCGCACGCCTGGCGCTCTACCAGATCGAACACGACTGGTATGACCTGGCCCGCAAGATGGATACGCAGCCCCAGTCCAAGGACCTGGCGCAGTGGCGCAAGGAACTGCGCGACAACGTGCTCGGCAGCGCCGACCTCTTCAAGGTCAAGCCGTTCTTCCTGTCCGATGAATTCTCGATGGTCGATGCGACCATCGCGCCGATCCTGTGGCGCCTGCCGCGTTACGAGATCGACCTGCCGCAGCCGGCCCAGCCGATTCTCAAGTACGCCTCCACCATCTTCTCGCGGCCGGCGTTCCGCGCCAGCCTGTCGGAGAACGAACGGGAGATGCGGCTGGCATGAACGATCGCGCGCGCAATTCCAAGCGCCCTTACCTGATCCGCGCCATGCACAGCTGGATGATGGACAACGGCGAAACGCCGCACGTCATCGTCGATGCCGAGAAACCCGGCGTGGAAGTGCCGCGCGCCTACGTCAAGGACGGCAAGGTGGTGCTGAACCTTTCCTCGACCGCGACGCAACGCCTGGTGCTGGGAAATGACTGGATCGAATTCGAAGCGCGCTTCGCCGGGGTCGTGCACCACGTGCGCATCCCGGTGAGCACGGTACTCGGCATCTACGCGCGCGAAACCGGCGAGGGCATGGTGTTCTCCGAGCAGGATCTCGGCCCCGAGCCACCGACCAAGCCCTCGCCGCCCGAAGACGGCGGGCGTCGCCCGCAGCTCAAGGTCGTCAAGTAGTCGGCGCCCGCCTGCCGGCGGTTCACGCTTCCTTGAGGCGACGCGGGCTCGCGAGCGCAGTGACCGCCGCCTCGTAGGTCGGCCTGGCTTCGCGGAATTCCGTCACGGTGGTGTCGAGGTTGCGAACCAGCCCGTCGGCGATGCCGTAGATCCAGCCATGGACGTTCAGCTCCTGGCCGCGCTCCCACGCGTCGCGCGCGATGGACGTCTGGCAGACGTTCTGCACCTGCTCGATGACGTTCAGCTCGCACAGGCGGTTGTGCGCGGCGTTCTCGGTGCCGCAGCCGACCAATGAATGCTCGTGCTTCTCATGCACGTCCTGCACGTGCCGCAGCCAATTGTCGGCGAGGCCGACGCGCGTGCGGCGCATCGCGGCCTGTACGCCGCTGCAGCCGTAGTGCCCGACGACGATGATGTGCTTGACCTTGAGGATGTCGACCGCGAACTGCATGACCGACAGGCAGTTGAGGTCGGTGTGCACCACCATGTTGGCGATGTTGCGATGGACGAAGACCTCGCCCGGCAGCAGGCCGACGATCTGGTTGGCGGGCACGCGGCTGTCGGAGCAGCCGATCCACAGGTAGGTGGGCGACTGCTGTTTCGACAGCTTGCTGAAGAACTCGGGGTCCTGGCGATGGATCCGGTCGGCCCATTCGCGATTGTTCTTGAAGAGTTCGTTGAGGTCGCGCATGTGGGGCGCGATCTTGAACACGCGGCCGCTACGCGTCAAACGCGTGTTTGAGCCACTCGACCTGGCCGTCGCGCACGATGAGCACGTCGAAGCGCACCCGACACTGGCGCAACTCGCGATGGTGCTGCAGCAGCAGCCCGGCCGTGGCCGCGATGCGTCGCTGCTTGGCGCGGCCGATGCTGGCGGCCGCGCCGCCGAAACGTTCGCTGGCGCGCGTGCGCACCTCGGCCACCACCAGCAGGTCCCCGGCACGCGCCACCACGTCGATCTCGCCGACCCGGCGCAGGAAATTGCGCGTGACGATGGTGAATCCCTGCGATTCGAGAAAGGCGCAGGCGCTGTTCTCGGCCAACGACCCTGTCAGCCTCCGATCCAGGGACGTGCTCCCGGGCTACTGGACGGTGGCCGGCGGCGCCGTCTCGAGCGGCGTCGGCGCGCCACCCTTGATGCGCACCCACTGCAGCTCGCGACGTACGCGGCCCTCGGGATCGATGCTCAGCGTGCCGGTGAGTCCCTGCGGGTCGAGCGGCGCATGGCGCCGCAGGGAGCTGGCGATGCGCATGGCGTCGTAGCCGAAGGCGAACAGCCGGCCGCGGCGTGAAGCCGAATCGCCGTAGGCCTGAGCCACGGCGGCGCGCACCTCGGTGGAAAGGGTGTCACCACCGAGCATCCACGGCATGTCGGGAAACATCACGCCGTCGATTTCCTCGTTGGCGGTGGGATGCGGGTCGTACGCGTCGCCGAGCGTGTAGGTCGGGATGTCGCCCGCCATGTGGTAGCGCAGCTGCGGTCGCAACAGCCGCGCCGTGGTCGGCTGGCTCGGCGCGAAGATGAACTGGATGTCGGCGCGACGGCGCGGCTCGAACTCGAGTTTCTGGCCGATGGCGGCCTGGATGCGCTGCTGGCGTGCGCGGCTGTCGTCGGTGCGCAGCACCTGCATGATGGCCGCCCCGTAGTCCTTGTCGGCCTGGTTGTACGTGGACTGCCCAAGCACGTAGCCCCCGGCGGATTGCAACTCTTCGCTGAACGCGGCGGCGACGCGCGTGCCCCAGTCGCCTTCGGGCACGATGACCACGCCACGGCGCCGGCCGCTGGCGCCGATATAGCGCGCGACCGCGCGTGCATCGTCTTCCGGCGACAGCGCGAACTGGTAGAAGCGCTCCGGCGCCGGCCGGTCGGCCGGCAGGAAATTGAGCGCCAGCAGCGGCGGGCGCGTGGTGAGCAGGTCGGCCGCGGCAACCACCTCCTCGCGCGTCAGCGGGCCGACGATGAATTCCGCGCCGGCCGCCGCGGCCCGGGTCACGACATCGCCGATCGGCGCCACGGCGCTGTCGTACACGCGCAGCCGCGGACGCGATTGCTCGGGCAGCTGGTAGTAAGCCGTCATGAAGCCGTCGCGGATCTGCGCGGCGGGTCCCGACGTGCGGCCGCTGAGCGGCAGGATCAGCGCGAGATGCGGCGCGGCCTGCATCTCCGAAGCCCGCGGTTCGATGCCGACCACGGGCTCCTCGGCCAGCGCCGTGAGCGCGGGATGCGAGGGATAGCGCGTGCGGAATGCCGCGAGCCGCGACGCGCCCAGCGTCGGGTTGCGCGCATTGTCGGCGGCCACCGAGGCGGCCTCGAGCCAGCCGCGGATCGTGGCGTCGCTGCCCGTGGGAGCGGCGAGCGACACGCCGCGCTCGGCCGCGGCTCGCAACTGCGCCAGCAGTTCGCCACGCGCGCCGCGCACTTCGCCCGGCGTGACCAGGCGCTCGCGCGATTGCTCCGCGCGAATGCCGTCGACCAGGTGCCCGGTGGCGATCGCGACCTGTTGCCGGGTCTCGAAGTAGCGCGCGCCGGCCGCTGCCGTCGCGGGCGGCTGCATGGCGCTCACTTCACGCCAGGCCTCGTCACCGCGCCCCTGCGCGACCGCCGCCTGGATGCGCAACAGGCGCTGCTCGAGCAGATGTTGCTGGGTGGCGCCGGGGCTGACCGCGGCGAGCACGCGCTCCGCGTCGACGGGCTTGCCGGCGGCAAGCCATGCGCGCGCGGCGCGCAGGCGGAATTCATCGGCGTCGGTGCCGCTGGTCTGCCCGGCCAGTCGTTCGTAGAGTGCCGCCGCGCCGGCATAGTCGCCATTGCGCAGCGCCAATTCGGCGCGGTCCACGGTCGAGGTCGGCACGCGCGGCGGCCCGGCCGGGCAACCCGCCAGCAGGATGGCCATCGCCAGCATCGCCAGCAGGGCGAAAGTGCGGTTCAAAGCTTTTCCGGCAGTCATGTGTCGAATAGCCTTCGGGGATGCCCGCGTATCCACGCGCGGTGGAGAAGTATAGTGGCTGCGAACCCGGGCCGCCTCGCGGTGATCTCGACACCCATCGGCAATCTCGGCGACCTGTCGCCGCGCGCGCGCGATGAACTTGCGGCCGCGGAACTGGTCGCGGCCGAGGACACGCGCAGGACGGGGCAATTGCTGACAACGCTCGGGCTGTCGCGCCCGCTGGTCTCGCTGCACGAACATAACGAAAGCGAGCGCATCGGCGAACTGCTCGAAAAATTGCGCGGTGGCGCGCGCATCGCGCTGGTCAGCGACGCAGGCACGCCGCTGCTGTCCGATCCCGGCTTCGAGCTGGTGCGCCGCGTGGCCCGGGAGGGAGTGCCCGTCGTCGCGGTGCCGGGGCCCTCCGCCATCACGGCGGCGCTGAGCATCGCCGGTCTTCCCACCGAGCGCTTTTCGTTCGAAGGCTTCCTGCCGGCGCGGCTTGCCGAGCGACGCGCGCGCCTCGCGGAGCTCGCCAGCGAAACCCGCACGCTGGTGTTCTTCGAAGCGCCGCATCGCATCGCCGAGTGCCTGGAGGACATGACAGCCGCGTTCGGCGAGGCGCGTCCCGCGGCCGTGGCGCGCGAATTGACCAAGGTGTTCGAGACCGTGTATCGCGGCACGCTCGCGACGCTGGCGGCCACCTCGCGCAGCGACGCCAACTTCTCGCGCGGCGAAATCACCGTCGTGGTGGCGGGCGCGCCGCCCGCGCCGGCGGAGAATCCGGGCGCGCAGCTCGATGCGACGCTGCGCGTACTGCTGAGCGAGCTCGCGCCCAGCAAGGCCGCGGCGCTCGCCGCGCGGCTCACGGGCGCGAGGCGCAACGACGCGTACGCGCGCGCGCTGGAACTCGCGCGCATCGACGGCGGATGAGCACCCGGCCGCGACCGCAAGCCACGTCCTTGTGATGCCCGCTTCATGCCGCTATGGTGCGCCCCGGAGTCGGCCGGACGGTCGCTGCATTTCTCACGAGATGTGGAGGAAAGTCCGGGCTCCTGCGGACGAGGTGCCAGGTAACGCCTGGGCGGCGTGAGCCGACGGAAAGTGCAACAGAAAGCAAACCGCCCAAGCGCCAGCGATGGCGACGGCAAGGGTGAAATGGTGCGGTAAGAGCGCACCGCGCCGGTGGCAACACCCGGCGGCTCGGTAAACCCCACCTGGAGCAAGGCCAAATAGGGAAGTCGCCGCGCAAGCGGCAGCGCGTGTCCCCGCGTGCTTCCGGGTAGGCCGCTTGAAGTCGCCGGTGACGGCGATTCCAGAGGAATGATCGTCCTCGACAGAACCCGGCTTACAGGCCGACTCCAACTTTTTGCGTCGTTAGATGCTCTCCAACGGCCTTTTGAACCATAAGCGGTCCAAATGGTTGTGGGAGCCCTATCCCCTCGCGGCGCCACGACCTTCTGCGAGCGGCGCACACGAGGCGTCCGGGTTCTGGGCGCCTCCTCAGCAGGGGCCGAACCAAAGCCTTCGGGGGTATCCAGGGCATACAGCCCGCGCAGTTCTTACCCACTGTATGAACTTGCGATGACAACCTACTGATCAATAAGCGCGCGTTGTCAAGTTGCGCGTTAGGGAATCAGCGATTGCGGCGTAAGTTGCTGTCGCCGCGAGAAAAATCTCTTACTTATTCCTTGACCGCGCCTGCCCGCGTTCCTATAGTGGCGCCAAGTGGGAAAAAGTGGGGAGAAATGGGCATAAAGGGCCTGTTCGACCATGTTTCGCGGTGCAGCAAAAGTGACCCTGGACGACAAGGGCCGGATGGTTTTCCCCACCCGGTACCGCGAGTTCGCGCTCGAAAAGAGCCAGGGCCGGCTGGTGGTCACCGTGGATCGGGATCAGTGCCTGCTCATCTACCCGTTTCCCGAGTGGGAGCAGATCGAACGCAAGTTGATGAGCCTGCCGTCGCTGCACGCGCAGGCGCGTCGCCTGCAACGCCTGATGGTCGGTCATGCCACCGAGCTGCAACTCGATGGCCACGGCCGCCTGCTGCTGCCGCCGGAGCTGCGCGAATTCGCGCACCTGCAGCGCAACGGGATGTTGATCGGCCAGGGCAATCGCTGCGAGTTGTGGGACGAGGCGCGTTGGAACGAGCGCCGCGCGCTGTGGCTCGCGAACGAGGCGGCCGAGACCGGCCTGCCGGCGGAACTCGACTCCCTCACTCTGTGATTCCGGTTTCGGCGAAGTAGTTAGACGAAGGTTTTTGGGGTAGGGCGGAACGACTGCTCGGCGGCTTCCACCCATGGCAACGGCGCTTGGAAATACGGGGGCGGACTGACAGCCGCTTGAGAAGGAGTGAGTGACTTGGACGCACATGTTCCGGTGCTTGCCGGCGAAGCGTTCGAAGCACTCGCGATTCAGGCGGACGGCCTATACATCGATGCGACGTTCGGGCGCGGCGGGCACACGGCACTCATCCTCGGGGCACTCGGTCCCGAAGG
>DASSRK010000065.1:0-9836 GCA_035701825.1 Steroidobacteraceae bacterium | reverse complement strand
ATCGGTTACACGGACCAGGAGCGGGAAGACCTCATCAACTTCCTGAGCGCGCTGTGAAGCGGCTGGTCGCAGGTTTCGTGGTGTGGTCGGGTGCCGTTGCGACCTGGGCCGGCGCGCCCGCGACCGGTGAGCGCGTCGCCTTCGTGAGCTGCCCCATCGTGCGCGACACCGCCTCCGTGCCGTGCTGGCTCTCGGAGTACGACGGCGTGCTGTATTTCCTCACGCTGCAGACCGATGTCAGCGCGCCGGTCAATCCGCCGTGGCTGGGTCACAAGGTGTTGGTCGAAGGCGTGGTCGCGGGTGAAGCCGACATCTGCGGCGGACGCGTGCTGAAACCCGTGACCCTGTCCGTGCTGCCGGAGATCGACGCCTCGTGCAACACGATGCTGCCGGCCGAGGAGCGCTACAACCTCACGTTCGAGCCGCCGCGTCCGCCGGGCCCGAGCCGCGGGCGGCTGGCGTTCGGCGATCCTGCGCCCAAGGGAGCGCCAGCGCCGGCGACCGCGCCGCGGGAATTCACGCTGCAGTACGAGTTCGACGGCATGGTGGCTTTCCGCCATGCACAGACCCTGCAGAAGATCCTCGAGGCGGCGCGCGCCACGAAGGCCACCGATGTGCTGGTCACCGGGTATCGATCGGCCTCGCGCCTGTCGAATGGCCAGGTCATGCGGGAGCGCGAGTCGATCGCACGCGAGCGCGCCGAGCAGGTGCGCGCGTTGCTGCAGGGTGCCGGGCTCGACGGCGTGCGCTACACCGTGCAGGTGAAGGACCTGTCGAAGCGGCCGAACGGCGGCGACGACGCCGCGAACCGTCGCGCGGTGGTGACGCTCGCGGGTCCTAACTAGCCGCGGGCTGCAATCGCAGCGGCACGCTGATCGGCCCGACCTCGGGCATGCCGCTCATCTTCAGCTCGCCGCAGACTTCGAAGTGGCGGGTCTGGCGCAACAGCTCCTCCAGCGCGATGCGCAGTTCCTGGCGCGCGAGCGCGATCCCTGCGCACATGTGCGGCCCGCGGCCGAAGGCGAGGTGCTGGCGGATGTTGGGCCGCCGCAGGCGGAACTGGTCCGCTTCGGAAAACACGCTCTCGTCGCGGTTGGCGCTGGCGTACACGAGTGCGATGGGCTCGCCGGGCCGGATGCGCCGGCCGTGCAGTTCCACTTCTTCGCGGGCGGAGCGCGCAAACCCACGATAGGGCGTGTAGAGGCGCAGGAATTCTTCCACCGCGTCGGGAATCAGCGTGGGATCCGCGCGCAGCAGCTGTTGCAGGGCCACGTCGCGCGACAAGTGCACGGCGATGCTCCCGAGCAGGATGGGCGGCGCCACCAGGCCGACGACCAGCACCTGCCGCACGCAACCGGCGAGCAACGCTTCCGGGAAGGGCTGGCCCGCGTCGTCGCGCGCCGCGATCAGGGAGCTCGTGGGGTCGGTCTCGGGATCGCGCGGTGCGCGCCGGCGTTCGGCGATCACCTCGGCCGCCATCCCGGCGAGCTGCGCCGCGGCCACCGCGACGCTGTTGCGGTCGAAGGATTCCCACGCCTTCACGTACGCCTTCGCCGTGCGCCACAGGACCTGGGTCTGCGCGTCGGTGAGGCCCAGCCATTCGCCGAATACTGCGGCGGGCAGGGGACTCGAGAAATGCTCGACGAAATCCGCCTCGCCGCGCGCCACCAGCGCCTGCATGAGCTCGCGCGCCACGCGGCGCGTCGTGCCTTCGATGCCGGCGACGCGCGCGGCGCCGAGTGCGCGATCGATGGCCCTGCGATACGGCGTGTGATCCGGAGGGTCCAGGTGCAGCGGCGGCCGCCGGCCGGTCGCCGAGGAGCCGGGCACCACGTTGCGCACGGAGGTGATGTAGAGCTCCGGCTGCATGAGGATGTCGAGCACATCCTGGTAGCGGGTCACCGCCCAGAACCCTTCGAACGCCGAGCTGTGCGCCACCGGGCAGCGCGCGCGCAGCTCCGCGAATTGCGCGTACGTCCCTTCGAAGGTCTCTTCGGCCGTCGGGTCGTATTCGTCGGGCATGCGGCGATGTTAGGTACTGCCCCACGCCATGGGTAACAGTGGATCGATCTACCGGCTATAAGCCGGCTTGATGGGCGCGCGCAGCAGGGCCACGGCGCCCGCCGCGAGCACCGACAACGCCGCGATCGCGAACACCGGCATGTCGAAAGACCCGGTGCGTTCCTTGACCCAGCCGATGAACGTCGGGATGGCCAGCCCCGCGAGATTCCCGCACATGTTGATCAGCGCGAAGCCGGCGGCGAGCCCGGCGGGCGCCAGGAACAGCGGCGGCAAGGTCCAGAACGTTCCTTGCGCCGCGCCCATGGCGAGCCCGGCGAGCAGCAACACGACGAGTGCCGCCGCTCCGGTCCCCAGGAGGGGCGTCAATGCGATGAAAATTCCCGCCGCCAGCGCGGCGAGACCCACGTGCCAGTGCCGTTCCTGCGCGCGATCCGAGTGCCAGGCGTTCACCAGCATGCCGACGGCGATCGCGATCCAGGGCAGCGCGGAGACCAGGCCGATCCGCAGGTCGGTAGTTTGTGCCGAGAGATGCCGGATGATCTGCGGCAGCCAGTACAGCAGGCCATTGGCGCCGGCCAGCAGCCCGAACCAGCAGGCCCCGGCAATCCACACACGGTAGTTGCCGAGCGGAAGCCGGCCGGAGCGCGCGTCCGTATGCCGCTGCGCTTCGCGCGCGATCTCTTCGTCAATCCAGCGGCGTTCGTCGGCCAACAACCACGCGGCGTCGCGCGGACGATCGGGCAGCAGCCAGAGGCTCGCGAGCGCCAGCAGCAGCGTGGGCGCGCCTTCGACCAGCAGCATCCAGCGCCAGCCAGACCAGCCCAGCGGGTTGGATACCGACATCAACCAGCCGGCGAGTGGTCCGCCGAAAATGGCCGATACCGGTACGGCCAGCATGAACATCGAGATGGCGCCGGCGCGATAGCGTGCCGGCATCCACTGCGCGAGGTAGAACATCACGCCGGGCGCGAATCCGCCCTCGGCAATGCCGAGCAGCAGCCGCAGGGCGTAGAACGTGCGCGCCGAGTCCACGAACGCGAGCCCCGCCGCCGCGAGTCCCCAGAGGCCGGCGCAGATGAACACCCAGCGCCGCATGCCGATCCGCTGCAGCAACCAGAGGCTCGGCCACTGGATGAGGATGTACCCCACGAAGAAGATGCTGACGCCGAAGCCGTAGGATTTCGGGTCCAGCCCGAGCTCGCCGTTCATCTGCAGCGCCGCGAAGCTGATGTTGGCGCGATCGATGGTGCTCAGGAACAGCAGCGCCAGCAATGGCGTGAGCAGCCGCAGCCTGGTTTTCCGGATGGTCGCGACTGCGTCGACTGGCATGCGCGACGATGGTACGCGAGCGCGACGCGGCCGCGGAAACAGCGGCTCTGGCTCGCCTCATAAGCAGCTCTTATGATCCGGGCATGGATGCGCGCCGCCTCAGATACTTCGTACAGATCGTCGACAGCGGAAGCATCACGCGTGCCGCGGCGCTGAGCGGCGTCGCGCAACCGGCCTTGAGCCAGCAGCTCGCCATCCTGGAAAACGAGCTCAAGGTGAAGTTGCTCGACCGCTCCGTCTCGGGCGTGACGCCGACCGCGGCGGGCCGCATCCTCTACGCGCGTGCGCAGGCCATCCTGCGGCAGTTCGAGGACCTGCGCGAGGCGGTGCATCGCGAAGTCAAACCACTCTCCGGCACCGTCGTCGTCGGCATGCCGCCGACCATGATCTCGCGCTTCGGCCTGCCGCTCATCGGCAAGGTGTGCACCCAGCATCCGGAAATGCGCCTGCAGATCCGCGAAGAGGGCAGCCTGTTGCTGCACGAGCTGCTGACCAGCGGCAAGATCGAGCTGTCGATCTCGGCGACGCGGCCCGAAGGCGAGCTGATCGGCGAGGAGGTCCTCACCGAGGCCATCGTCCTCATGTACCCGCCGACCATGACCCTGCCCGGGAGCGCGACCCTCGCGGAGCTCGCGCAACTGCCCTGGGTCGTGCCGCGCCGGCCCAATTCCATCCGTTCGCTGATCGACGCGGTGTTCTCCTCCAGTAACCTCGCGGTGAACGTGGTCGTGGAAATCGATTCGCTGCACAGCGCGATGGAAGCCGTGCGCCGGGGCTTCGGCGTCGGTCCCATGACGATGGGCGGATTGAAGGAGGATCTCGAGGCCGGAAGACTGCGCGCCCGATCGCTGGGCGACACGCCCCTGATGCGTTCGATGTACCTGGCCCACCGGCGCTCGCCGGGCCTCACGCCGGCCGCGCAGTTCGTGTTCGAAATCCTGCGCGACATCGCGGCGGAGGCGGGGCAGGCCTTGCCCGCCCTGTAAGACAGCGCGAAGGTACTGTCGCGACTGCGCCTGAATGTCCCGTGCCGTGAAATCGGGTTAGCTCGACGCGGATTCCAACCGCGGGATCCCGCAGCCAGCGTCTGGCTAGGGAAAAAGCACCATGAGTGCGGATGCACCGGGCCTGAGGGCGCATTGGTATCGGCCGCCGAACCACAAGTGGCTGCTGGCCCTCTACCTCCCTGTCTTCACGCTCCTGCTCTCGGTGACGATCGCCACCTATCCCTCGAAGATCGCCTTGTTGGATCTCACGCGCGACATGGCGGCGATCGCGCATGTACATCCCCTCGTCGGGGTGGTGTCGAACGTCGGCATCCTCCTGTGGTGCGCCACGGCGGCGATCTGCCTGTTCAGCGCCGGCCTGCTGCGCCAGCACGGTCTGCGTGCCGAGGCGCGCTTCCTGTCGTGGGGCGGGCTGCTCACCACGGTGTTGTTGCTCGACGATCTCTTCATGATCCACGAATACATCGCGCCGGTGCATTTCCACGTGAATGAAAAGGTGGTCCTCGCCATTCACGCGTGCGCGGCCGGCGCCTATCTAGTGAGTCAACGCCGGCTGATCCTGGCGGCCAACTACCAGCTGCTCGCCGCCGCGATGCTGCTGTTCTTCCTCTCGATGGTGGTGGACGTCGCGGATGTTCCGGGGTGGTGGCGCCCGGCGGAGGATGGATTCAAGCTGTTGGGCATCGCGAGCTGGTTTGGCTATCACGCGGGCATGGCGCGGCATTGGCTCTCGCGGGTGCGGTAGTTAGTATGCGGAAATACCTCGCGTTGGTTCTGCTGGCGAGCCTCGCGGCCTGCGGCGACGACGATGGCGTCGGCTCGCAGCCGGACGGAACCGCGCCCCCTCCGCCTCCTGTCGTTCCGCCGCCGCCCCCACCACCCCCACCCCCACCGCCGCCCCCGCCGCCGCCCACCAGCGCGGAGACCAGCGACATCGAATGGGAAAGCAGCGAGCCTGGAGTCACGCCGTTCATTTCAATCGTGCACATGGCCGGCGAGGATCTCGACGCGGTGCGGACGATTTCCTATTGCGTGGAGCCGAAGCCAGGCAGCGTCTCGAAGCCGGTGCGAGTCACGTACACGATGGAGGCGCTCGATGAGCGGGGCAGGGTGACGAGCGGCGAGGTGCTGCTGCCGGTGTTCGGGCTCTATGCCGGCTATGCGAATTCGGTTTCGATCGACCTGGTGTTCGACGACGGTTCCAGGCAGGTCATCGAGAACACGCTGACTACTGCCTCGTACACGGACCCGGATGGGGTCTACGATGTTCCCGTGTTCATCAAGCGGCGCGCGCCAGGCAGTGCGCTGGATTTCGACTTCTTCGCGATGAAATCGGGCCTGGGCACGCCGGTCATCGTCGATACCGATGGCGCGATCCGCTGGGTGGGCGCGATCGACAGGTCGCACATCAGCTCCGTTTACGTGGACAACGGGTTCCTGGCGGGCAGCCAGAGCTCGACGAGGATATGGCGTGCCGAGCTGGATGGCACCGAGACCGTGTGGCCCTCGGCGCCCGCGGCCTACACGAGGTTCCATCACAACATGGAGGTGGGAAAGTCCGGCTTCCTCGGCGAACTCAACACGACCACCGATTTCCAGAGCACGATCGCCGAATTCACCATGTCGGGCGGCTTCCACAAGGTGTGGGATTTCGCGGTCATCGTGGGCGATCACCTGAGGAGCGCGGGGGAGGATCCCAGCTTGCTGGTGCGGCCGCCAAACGACTGGTTTCACACCAATTCCGCGGTCTACGACGCTCGCGACGACTCGTTGATCGTTTCGTCGCGCGAGCACTTCGTGATGGACATCGACTACGACACCGGGGCGATTCGCTGGGTGCTCGGTGATCCGACCAAGTACTGGTGGCAGTTTCCATCGTTGCGCGCCAAGGCCCTGACACTCGAGGGTCCCGGCCTGTATCCTATCGGCCAGCACTCGCTGTCCATCACGCGCGACGGGCTGCTGCTGTTGTTCAATGCAGGCACGCCCTCGGAGCATCAGCCGGTCGGTGCGCCCGTTGGCGAGGCACGCACGTACAACGCGGTGTCGGCCTACCGCATCGACGCAGCAAACATGACCGCGACCGAGGTGTGGCGCTTCGACTACGGCCAGTCGCTGTATTCCGATCACTGCAGCAGCGCGTATGAAGCGGGTGACTCGATCCTGGTTTCATATGCGCGCGCCGACAATCGCCTGCACGCGAGGCTGGTAGGCCTCGATGCCGCGCACGAGGTGGTGTTCGATTTCCAGTACGACGCCCGCGGCTGCAACACCAGCTGGAACGCGGTGCCGGTGCCGCTCGAAGCCATGAGCTTCCGGTAGTCTAACTACCCGCCCGCGACAGCTCCGCCAGCAGCTCGTCCAGCTGCCCGAACGTCTCGCGCAATCCCTCCGCGAAGCCGAGGTTGTCGTCGAGGGACTGCTTCGATGCGTGCAGCTCGCTCAGCGCCAGGTGGGTCCTGCCGTCGCGTTCGTCGAAGGTGACGGTGGTGATGGGTCCATTCTCGCCGCCTTCCTCATTGGTCCAGGAAAGGCGCGAATACGGCGTCACCTCGAGGTACTTGCCGAAGAACGCGAATTCGCCGTCGCCGTGGGCAAACACCAGCCGGTACCCGCCGCCGACCCGCACGTCCATCTCGCAGGAGAGCAGCTTCATGCCCATGGACCTGGGGACCCACCAGCGGCGGAACAGCTCGGGCCGGGTCCATGCCTCGAACACGAGGCGCGCCGGCGCGTCGAAGGTTCGCCTGACGGTCATCTCGCGATCGGATTTGCGCTCGGCGGTGGTGGCGTACGGCGCGCGGCCGGGATCATTTCTTCTTCCTGCGTCCATCTGCCTTCTCCTTCCGTTTCAATTCCTCGACCACCTGGTCCAGCGCGTCGAAGCGCGCATCCCAGAGCTGGCGGTATCTCTCGATCCACGCCGCTTCCTCCTCGAGCCGGCATCGCCCGAGCCGGCAGGTGCGGACACGCCCGATCTTCTCGGTGATGACCATGCCCGCCTGTTCCAGGATGCCGACGTGCTTCTTCATGCCGGTGAGCGTCATCCGGAACCTGCCGGCGAGCTCGGTGATCGATGCGTCCGCGCGCGCCAGCTGCTCGAGCACCCCGCGCCGGGTGACGTCCGACAGCGCGGCGAACGAGGCATCGAAGTGGGACTGCGTATACTGAACCATACGGTTCAGTATTTACCATGGCCGTGCCGCGGGGGCAAGGAAAGAGCGGGGCCGGGCCGTGGCTCCGATCCGCGGGATTCCTACACTCCGTCGGACGAGCTTGCGGCGCCGCGTCGCGCTGTCCGAAACCGGGACGGCATCGCGGGGCGGTCGACTCCCACGTGGCGATTCACCATCGCTCGATAGCGCCCGCAGCCGCAGCGTGTTTTGCTGGCGTCAGGATTTCTTCTTTGTGATGGGAGCGCATCGTGCAGACACCCATGGATGACAAGCGGGACACCGTCGCCCGCGGAATGGACTCGGCCGCATCGGCATTGCATGACCGGGCGGAAGACCTGCCCGGAGGAGAGAAAGTGTCCGCGGCCGCGCACGCCACGGCGAATGCCCTGGAGAATGCCGCCGACTATGTTCGTGACCAGGACATCGAGGCGATGATCGCCGATGTGCGGGACGCGGCGAAAAGGCACCCGGGCGCCGTACTTCTCGCCGCGGCCGCGGCGGGATTCCTGCTGGCGCGCATGTTGACGCGGGATTGAAACAGGAGCGGACCATGGCCTCGCCCCAGCGTCCCATGTCGAGCGTGCTGCTCGACATCGTGGGCAACGTGCAGCACATCGTCCGTTCCGAGGTGCGCCTGGCGCGCGCCGAGGTGGGCGAAGAACTCTCGAAGTTGCGCGCCGCGGGCGTGCTGCTGGCCGTCGGCGCACTGCTGGCGGTGTTCAGCGCGATCTTCCTGCTGCTCGCGGCGCTCTACGCCTTGAGCCTCGTGATGCCGGGATGGGCGGCGGCGCTGATCGTCTGCGGAGCCGTGGCATCGATCGCGGCGATTTTCCTCGCCGTGGGAGTCAAGAGCCTCAAGGCCGTGCGAGCGGTGCCCAGGACCACCGCCAGCGTGAAGGAGAAGGTGGAATGGGCCAAACAACTGACCAGATAGAGACCGACATCGAGCGGACCTCCGACCAGCTCAAGGCGAATCTGGAAGAGCTGGAGGCGCGCGTGAAAAGCGCCGCGGACTGGCGCGCGCAGTTCCACAGGCACCCGGGACGCATGGCGCTCACCGCACTGGTGGCGGGCGCACTGCTTGCCAGGCTGGTGGGTGGCGGTTCATCGCGCCGCCCTTGACGCGCTTCCCGCACGGCGCGCGAAATCCTCGCGCGTCAACGCGCGATTGATCCCGAAGGCGGCGCGCGCGCCTTCCGCCGCCGCCACGATCGACAGCTGCACGTCACGCGTGATGTTCCCGGCCACGAACACGCCGGGCACGCTGGTCGCCTCGTAGTCGCCGCACAGGACACCGCCGTCGCGCCCGTGCTGGCAGCCGAGCGATCGTGTCAGCGCCGATTGCGCGTGCGACGGTGTGTCGAAGAAGAGCGCATCCCGGGGCAGTCGCTCGCCGTCGGCAAACTCCACGCACCGCAACTCTCCGCGATGCCCTTCGAGCCGCGCGATGCGCTTTTCCCGCAGGGCGATGCCGTTGCGGGCGAGTTGCTGCCGCTGCGCCCGGTTGTACCGGGCGGGCCCGTCAGTGCAAAGCACGAGGTCGCTGGACCATGCGGTCAGCGCGCGGGCCATCTCGAAGCCGCGCTGCCCGCGGCCATACGCGAGGATGCGCCGATCGCGCATCTCCCAACCGTCGCAATACGGGCACTGGTACACGCTGGTGCCGAACAGCTCATCGATACCCGGAATGCGCGGGACGAGATCGAATACGCCGGTGGCGATCAACAGCTTGCGCGCGCGCACCGGCTGGCCGCTGGCCAGCGTGACGACGAACGTCTCGCGCGCGCGGCGCGCATGCAGGACTTCGACCGGGCGGAATCTCACCCCGGGGTACCGCAAGACTTCGCGGCGGGCGAGGTCCAGGAAGCGGCGCGGCAGGACGCCATCGCGCGATAGATAGGCGTGCATCGCTTTGGAGGCCCAACTGCGCGGCGTGCCCGTGTCGCACAGGAGCACGCGGCGCCGCGCGCGCCCCAGTACCAGCGCCGCGGACAGTCCCGCCGGCCCCGCGCCTGCGATGACGACATCCCAGTTCTTCACGATGCTTGCTCCTGGAAGAGGACGGATTCTGCGTGGCCGACCGTGCCGTTCCCCGTCGGCGGTGCACGCGTGCGGCGTCGGAGGAACGCCCCCGCGCCCCGGTTTGCCGGCGGGCGCGGTCGCGCGCGTCGGACACGCCCCACACGGCGGCCACCCGGCCTTCCAGTACCTCGAGTCACTATGATTCGGCGGATGCGGTCGGATCCTGCGCGGCGAAAATGCGCCGCACCGATTCCATCGTATCCGCGTCCTCGACCCGCTT
>DASSRK010000064.1:0-14381 GCA_035701825.1 Steroidobacteraceae bacterium | reverse complement strand
CTGCAGGTAGATAGCCGCGCGCGTGCCGTAGGTGAGCGCATTCTGCTTCGGCGACTGCAGGTCTGATTCCCACTCGCCGTAG
Organism: Steroidobacteraceae bacterium; assembly: GCA_035701825.1. Taxonomy (GTDB): domain Bacteria; phylum Pseudomonadota; class Gammaproteobacteria; order Steroidobacterales; family Steroidobacteraceae; genus CADEED01. Next base: position 14,299 of record DASSRK010000064.1, on the reverse strand, counting down.
TTCTCGTTGCCGATTTCCCAGTACTTGAAGCCGAACGGCGCACTGCGCCCCAGGCGCAGGAAATTCATGTGGTCGTCGTCGTTGGCCAGCGGCGTGGCGGCGCGCAGGTTCGCCCACGTACGCGCGGTCTGCCAGTCGAAGGGACCGGGCGTCGGCAGCTGCGCCGTCCCGGGCGCGGGAGCGTCGATGCCGAGCGCGACGTCGCTGCCGCCGCTCACCGGGAAGTTTGCGTACGCGACCCAGGCCGCCGCTTCCTCGGGCGTGCCGGTGCCATAGTTCACGGTGATCATGGCGTGCGCGCCGAGCCCGGTGATGAGCGACGACGACTTGTCGAAGCCCGAGGCCCAGGTCCACCTTGGCGCAGTGGGGGTGCCTTGGTCGTTGTTGAGGTTGGTGTTGGTGCGCCAGTGGTATTCGTCGGACAGCGACCCGCCCGGCAAGCGAATCGCGCGCAGGCCCGCCGCCTGCAACAGCGACTGGGTCTGCGGCGTCCCGAGCGCGCCGTCCCAGATGGTCGAGTTGACGCCGAAGTGGCGGTCGTCGACGGTGCTGATGTTGTTGGACGCGTTCACCGTGACGGTGGCGGTTTGCGCCAGCGCGAGCGCCGGCGAAAGCGCCAGGCACAGCAGCGCGAGCTGCGAACGAAGTGCAGACATGAAACCCCCCAGGCGCGGCAGCGCCGAAGCGGAGTTTTACTGCGATACGGCGTTCCTGCCAATCGACCCGGGCGCGACCGCCGTGTCCGGCTCGATGTCCCGCGATATGTCACTCACCCCGCGGCGAGATCGACACCGAGCTCCTTGAGGATGGCGACGCGCAGCGCCTGGCACTCGGGCGAGGAGACGCGGCGCGGATGCGGCAGGGTCACGTCGAACGAAGCCTGGATGCGTGCGGGCCGCGGCGACAGCACCAGTACGCGATCCGCGAGGTGGATGGCTTCCTCCACGTCGTGCGTGATCAGCATGACGGTGTGGCGCTCCTTCGCCAGGATGCGCAGCAGTTCGGTCTGCATGCGCAGGCTCATCAGCGCGTCGAGCGCCGAGAACGGCTCGTCCATGTAGAGGATCTCGGGTTTCACCACCAGCGCGCGCGCGATCTCGGCGCGCTTCAACATGCCGCCCGAGAGCTCGTGCGGATAGTTGTTCTCGAAGCCCTTGAGGCCGACCAGCTCGGCGTACTGCTGCGCCAGCGCCTCGCGCTCCGGCAGGTCGTCGGCCAGGCCGAACAGCAGGTTCTGCCGCACGGTCATCCACGGGAACACCGAGCCCTGCTGCGTGATCAGCACGCCCTTGGCGTTCGGTTGCGTGCGCGGCTGGCCGTCGACCAGCACCGCGCCTTCGTCCGGCGGCTGGAAGCCCGCGATGATGTTCATCAGCGTGGTCTTGCCGCAGCCGGAGGGGCCCACGATGGCCACGAACTCGCCGTCGCCCACCTTGAAGTCCAGGTCCTCGATGACCTGCAGGCGGCTGCCGTTGGCGCCGAAGCCCTTGCGGACCTTCTGCACTTCGATCTTGTTCTTAATGAACATAGCGCCACCGCACCACTTTCATGTTCTCGAGCAATCGCATGATGCCGTCGAGGGCGAGGCCGATGAGGCCGATGATGATCATGCCCGCCACCACCAGGTCGTAGCGGTTGCCGGCGTTGCGCGAGTCGATGATCAGGTAGCCCAGGCCCGAACGCAGCGCGATCATCTCGGCGGCCACCACCACCAGCCACGCGACGCCGAGGCCGATGCGCATGCCGGTGATGATCTGCGGCAGCGCCGCCGGAAACACCACCCGCATGAACAGCTTGTTGCGCGGCACGCCGAAGTTCTCGGCGGCGCGCAGGAAACGCTTCTCGATGGTGTGCACGCCCACGGTGGTCTGCACGATCATCGGGAACACCGAGGCGATGAAGATCAGGTAGATAGGCGAGGCGTTGCCGACGCCGAACCACAGGATGGCGATCGGGATCCACGCGATCGGCGAGATGGGCCGCAGGATCTGGAACAGCGGGTTGAGCGTGATGAACGCCCCGTGCACGCGGCCCATCCACAGGCCCAACGGCACCGCCACGAGCACCGCGAGGCCGAAGCCCGCGGCCACGCGGAACAGCGAGGCGCCGATGTGCTGCCACAGCGTGCCGTCACGCGCCAGCTCGAGCGTGCCGGTGACCACTTGCCAGGGCGTGGGAAAAATCACGCTCTTCGTGGCGATCACCGTCGCCCACCAGGCCGCGACCACCGCCGACAACACCAATAACGACGGCACCATGCGTGTCGTCCTGTTCATGCCTTGCTCCGCTCCCACCAGTCACGCACGCGCCACCGGATCTTCTGCCACGGCCACACGGGCTCCGGTTCCACCACCACGGTCAGCTGCCCGCTGGCGTGCGCCGTGCAGACGAACTGGTTCTCCGACTCCACCTCGAACGGCAGGCGCAGGCTCTGCCCCGGCATCATGATGCTCGGCCCGAAGGTCTGCGGCACTTCGTCGAGGTTGCGCACCAGCAGCACGTCCTGCACGCCGAGCGTCAGGCGGATCCTCGAAGGCAGTATCTCCACCCTGTCACCGGCCATGCGCCGCGCGAAGGTGCCCTTCGGGATCTCGAACAGCCATTCGCGCGTGGGTAGTTCGATCGGCGCGAAGCCCGCCCACAGCAGGCCGGCGAGCGCCAGCGACAGCGGCACGAGCCAGGTCCAGGATGCGCGCCGGGCCATGCTCAACGCCGCAGCAGGATCTTGAGGTCATGCACGAAGTCGTCGACCGGGTGACCGTAGGGCATGACCGCGCACAGCCGGCCGGCGCGATCGATGATGTAGATCGACGACGAATGACCGATGGTATAGCTGCCGTCCGCGTTCACCTTCTTCATGGACGAGATGCCGTAGTTCTGCTGCGCGGCGTCGATCTCGGCGCGGGTTCCCACGCCGCCCACGAAGGTCGGGTCGAACGCGCCGAGGAATTTGCGCATCTGCGCCGCGGTGTCGCGTTCCGGGTCCACCGTCACGTACACCACCTGCACGCCCGCACCCTCGGCGCCGAGCTTCCGGCGTGCGCCGGCGAGCGTCGCCAGCGTGATCGGGCAAACCTCGCCGCAGTTGCTGAAGCCGAACGCCAGCAGCACCACCTTGCCACGGTAGTTAGCCAGGTCGAGCGGCCTGCCGTCCGTGCCGGCGAGCGCGAGCGGCGGCGCCGGCAGCGCCGGGCTCAGCGTGCCCGCCTTGAGTTCCGGGGTCCCGGCCTGCGCGGCGACGGCCGCGCCGGCAAGCCACAGCGTGAGAAGCAGGCGCATCACAGCGGAATCGTCGCGGCTTTCGTTGCGCGCGCGAAGCGCTCATCGATGTAGGTTTCGTACGCGATCGGGTGCTTGATGGTGCCGGCCTCGATCGACAGCTGCATGAGATCCTCGAATTCCTCGCGGATCATGCGCAGGTCGCCGTAGGTCACGCGGTCGGTCGGATTCTCCATGACGAACTGCAGGATCTTCGGATCCTGGTTGAAGAAGCCCTTGCCCGCGGCGATCTTCACCGCCTTGTCCCGATTGCCCTGCTGCTGGTCCAGCCACTGGCCGGCGCCCTGCACCTGGTTGACCAGGTCCTGCACCATCGCCGGGTTCTCGTCGATCAGTTCCTGGCGCACCGTGAGCACGCAGCAGATGTAGTTGGGCCACTCGTCGCGCGTCATGCGCAGCACGCGCGCATAACCCGCGCTCTGCGCGGCCGCGCCGAACGGCTCGCCGGTGCAGTACGCATCCACCGCGTTGGCATACAGCGCGGCTGGCATGTCGGGCGGCGGCATTTCCATGATCTCGATGTCGGCGGGCGTCATGTCCTCGCGCTTGAGCATCTTGCGCAGGAACAGGAAATCGACCGCGAAGCGGCTAGGGATCGCGATGCGCTTGCCGCGCAGCTGCGCGAAGTGCTCGTAGGGTGAGTCCTGCCGCACCATGATCACGGCACCGGACCGATGCCCGAGCGACACGATCTTCACCGGGATCTTCTTGTCGGCGAGGTCCATCACCAGCGGCGCCAGCATGTAGCCCGCCTGGATGCGGCCCGCCATGAGCGATTCCTTGATCTCCGGCCAGCCGCTGTACTTGCTGTATTCGAAGGTGAAGGCGTTGGCGGCGGTGCCGGACTTGATGGCGGCGTCCTTGCCCACGCAGGCCACGGGCAGCGTGAGATTGCAGGTGACCGGCAAGCCGCCGACGACCAGGTGGTCTTTCCTCCTTTCGCCCGAGGCGCAGCCCGCGATCGTCAACGGCAGCGCCACGGCCGCGGCCGCGCCCTGCAGCAACTGTCGACGATTCAGGAAATACGGACCCACCTGCGCTCGCATTGCCGGATGACCCGGTCTGGATGTAATCGGGCCGGAGCGTATCGGAGCCCGGAATAGCCTGTGACTATGACTATGAACGGCAGCGCACCTAGAATGCCCGGCCAATATGTCATTCATTTCCAGCACTGAAGCGGACCGGAACTCCTACGACGTGGTCGTGGTGGGATCGGGGGCGGCCGGCGGGCAGACGGCGTACACGCTGGCCATGGAAGGGGCACGCGTGCTGATGCTCGAGGCGGGACGCAGGTACGAGCCGGCCGCCGAGACGCCGATGATGCAGACCAATGACCAGGCGCCGCTGCGCGGCGCCGGCACGCCCGAGAAGCCCTTCGGCTTCTGGGATGCGACCGTCGACGGAGGCTGGGAGGTACCCGGCGAGCCCTATACCAGCGCCTCGGACGACCCCGAGCGGCAGTTCCGCTGGTGGCGCGCGCGCATGCTCGGCGGGCGGACCAACCACTGGGGCCGCATCTCGCTGCGCAACGGGCCATACGACTTCAAGCCGCGCACGCGCGACGGCCTGGGCTTCGACTGGCCGATGGACTACCCGGATCTCGCGCCTTACTACGACAAGGTCGAGATGCTCATCGGTGTGTACGGCGAGAACGACGGCCTGGAGAACACGCCGAACTCCCCGGCCGGAGTGCTGCTGCCGGCGCCGAAGCCGCTGGTGTCGGACCTGTTCTTCAAGAAGCACGCCGCCAAGGTCGGCGTGCCGACCATCGCCGGACACCGCGCGGTGCTGACCACGCGCCTCGATCACAAGCGGCTGCCGGCGCTGCTGCATCCCGGCAACGCGAAGGCGCAGAAGATCCTCGCGGCAGACATGCAAAAGCGCTCCGCCTGCATCTTCGCCACGCCCTGCGGCCGCGGCTGCAGCGTCCGGGCTAACTACCAGTCGACCACCGTGCACCTGCCGCCGGCGCTCGACACCGGCAACCTCGACATCGTCACCGACGCCATGGTGCGCGCGGTCACGAAGCGCCCCGACGGCAAGGCCGAGGGCGTGGTGTACATCGACCGCAGGACCGGCGCCGAGCATCGCGCCAGGGCGCGCATCGTGGTGCTGGCGGCGAGCGCGCTCGAGTCGGTGCGCATCCTGCTGAATTCGGGCGTGGCGAATTCCAGCGGCAAGGTCGGCAAGTACATCATGGACACCGTCGGCGCGGGCCTGAGCGGCCAGGTGCCGCTGCTCGAGAACCTGCCGCTGCACAACGAGGACGGCGTCGACGGCCTGCACATGTACACGCCGTGGTGGCTGTACAAGGAACAGCTCGCCGGCAAGCTCGGTTTCGCGCGCGGCTACCACATCGAGTTCGGCGGTGGCCGCGATCTGCCCGGCATGGGCATCGCCTCGGGCCTCGAGTGGCTCAACGGCGGCAACTACGGCAGGAAGTTCAAGGAAGACGCGCGCCGCTACTACGGCTCGTTCATGTGGCTGACGGGCCGCGGCGAGATGATCCCGAACGAGGATTGCTACGCCGAGCTCGATCCCACGGTGAAGGACAGGTTCGGCATCCCGGTGCTGCGCTTCCACTGGAAGTGGTCCGAGCACGAGCTCGGCCAGGCCGCGCACATGGAGAAGACCTTTGCCGACATCCTCGATGCGATGGGCGGCCGCTATTCGCGCAAGCCGCAGGCGGGCAACAAGGCCATCAAGCAGGGTGGCGTCATCATCCACGAGGTCGGCGGCGCCATCATGGGCACGGACCCGAAGAACTCCGTGACCAACAGCTTCGGCCAGTGCTGGGACATGAAGAACCTGTTCATCACCGACGGCGCGACGCTGTGCTCGAACGCCGACAAGAACCCGACGCTCACCATCATGGCGCTGGCGTGGCGTTCCGCCGATCACATGCTGTCGCTCATGAAGAAGAAGGAGCTGTGAGCATGGACCGGCGCACGACCATCAAGTGGATGTTCGCGGCCGCGGCGACCGTGCCGTCGCTGCGTTTCGGCGTCGGCAGCGCCCTGGCCGGCGAGGCGGCCGCGCGCGACGTGGCCGCGAACCAGGCCGGTTACGGCACCGACCCCGCGCTGATGAAGGAGTGGAAACCCGGCGGCCCGTGGCCGTTGACGCTCGGCGAGCAGGCCAGGCTGACTACCGCCGCGCTGTGCGACCTGATCATCCCCGCCGACGAGCACTCGCCGGCCGCCTCGAAGGTGGGCGTGGTCGACTTCATCGACGAATGGATCAGCGCGCCGTATCCGCAGCAGCGCGCCGACCGGCCGGTCGTGCTGGACGGCCTGCTGTGGATCGAAGCCGAGTCGCAAAAGCGCTTCGGCAAGGCCTTCCCCGCGTTGAGCGAGGCGCAGCAGTGCGCGATCGCCGACGACATCTGTTCGCCGGCCAAGGCCAGGCCCGAATTCGCGGACGCGGTGAGGTTCTTCTCGAAGTTCCGCGACCTCACGGCCGGCGGCTTCTACACCACGCCCGTGGGCATGCACGACATCGGCTATCGCGGCAACGTGCCACTGGGCTCGTTCGAGGGCCCGCCGCTCGAGGCCCTGAAGAAAGCCGGGCTTGCCTAGGCTGCCGTGCCGGAAGCCTTCCTCGAGAGCGATCCTCGCGCGCAGACGCTGAAGGCGCAGATCGCGGAGCGGCTGATCGCGATCGCACCGCGCGGCTGGCGCTGCATTTTTTGCGACCACGAATGGCGCCAGTCGGCCAGCCAATCCACGGGCATCGAGATCACCATCAGCGTCGCGAAGAAGCTTTTCGGCGGCGTGGAGTGTTCGTGCCTGGACCTCGCGAAGGATGGCTGGATCTACACATACTCGGAGCAGCTGGCGGCGCTGGCGATGAGCGCACGAGGGAATCGCGAGTGCACGTTGAACGCGATCATCAGGCGCAACGGGCACCATGAATGGTTCGTCGATTTCGCGCCGCCGGCGAGGATTACAGCCAGGAACGCGGATCTCACCGCTGAGCTGAAGGATCCCGCCCTGCGCAGGCCCTTCACCAAATTTGCCGCTCGCGATGAATGGCTGGGGCGGATACCCCCGTCATACATTCCACGCCTGGTGTCGTAGGTCCTCAGAAGGCGGGACTGGCCGGTGAGCGCGGGCCACTGACCACGTCTCCACCCGGCGCACACCCGCCGACAGCATCACCGCACGCAACTCCGCAAGCGTGCTGCCAGTAGTCATGACGTCGTCGATCAGCGCCACGTGCTGCGCTTCACGCAGCCGCCATGAATTTTCCGCGACCGCGAACGCGCCTCTGACGTTGCGATGCCGCTGCTCGACCCCGAACACGGTCTGCGAGGGCGTATCGCGGATACGTCGGACCGCCGCGCCAAGCACCGGGATTCCCAGCATGCGTGCCGCGTAGCGCGCCACCGCGGTGGCCTGGTTGAAGCCGCGCTCCTGCAGGCGCGCCGGGTGAAGCGGTACCGGGACCAACAGCGCTGGCAGCGGCGCGTCGCGCTCCCGCACCGCCTGCGCGAGCAGAACGCCGAGCACGCGCGCATGGGCGATTCGTCCCTGGTACTTGAGCTCGCGGATCATCTGGTCCACCGGGTACTCATAACGCAGGGCCACGAGTACGTCGGCCTGCCGCGAGGTCTCCCACGGAAGATCCGCGCGGCAGGAGCTGCACAGGTCGAGATCCAACGACGCCCCCGGAAAGCCGCACAGGCAGCAGTGTGGCGGGAACAGGGTGGCCGCCAGCGCCCGCGCCAGGCCCCGTGCCCCCGTCAACCGCAATCGAGACCATTGGTTGACAAGGCGCTGGCGGCTCCCGAACATGCCCCGCAGATTGCAGCCGCCGGCATGCCAACGCCAGCGGGAAAACTCATGCGAATCAAACATTAAGGGAGTTGAATGGACACCGCAGCCGTGCGTCATGACTGGAGCGTCGCCGAAGTCGAAGCGCTGTTCGCGCTGCCCTTCATGGAGCTCATGTTCCGGGCCCAGGAGATCCATCGGGCCCACCAGCCCGCGAACGCGGTGCAGATGAGCACGCTGCTGTCGATCAAGACCGGCGCCTGCCCCGAGGACTGCGCCTACTGCCCGCAGAGCGTGCGCTACGACACCGGGCTCGAACGCGAAAAGCTGCTGGCGCTCGAGGAGGTGCGCGCGCGCGCGCAGGCCGCCAAGGATGCCGGCGCGACCCGCTTCTGCATGGGCGCGGCGTGGCGTTCACCGAAAAAGCGCGACGTCGAAGCCGTGGCCGCGATGATCCGCGAAGTGCGCGCCCTCGGCATGGAGACCTGCGCGACGCTCGGCATGCTGACGCCCGAACAGGCGCGCGAGCTCAAGGACGCGGGCCTCGATTACTACAATCACAACGTCGACACGTCGCCGGAGTTCTACGGCGAGATCATCACCACGCGCACATACCAGGACCGCCTGGACACACTGTCCGCGGTGCGCGAGGCGGGACTCAACGTCTGCTGCGGCGGCATCGTCGGCATGGGTGAAACCACGCGCGATCGCGCCTCGATGCTCGCGACGCTCGCCAATCTCCCGCAGCACCCTGAGAGCGTGCCGATCAACCAGCTGGTACGCGTGCCGGGCACGCCGCTCGACGGCGCCGCACCGGTGGATCCCTTCGACTTCGTGCGCACGATCGCGGTGGCGCGCGTGCTCATGCCGAAGGCCTCGGTGCGCCTGTCCGCCGGCCGTGAAGCCATGAGCGACGAGCTGCAGGCCCTGTGTTTCCTCGCCGGCGCGAATTCGATTTTCTACGGCGAGAAGCTGCTGACCACCGGCAACCCGGACGTGGCGCGCGATCGCGCGCTGATGACGCGTCTCGGCATCGAGCCCCTGATCCCCGTGGGACTCGCCGCGAGCGGCGCGCAGGAACACGCGCAGGTTGATGGCCACGTGCACGGGCCGGGCTGCTCGCACTCGCACGCACCGGCGCGCCCGGGAGCGGCATGCAACGCGACGCGGCAGCGCTGAAGGCCGCGCTCGCCGACCTCGAGCATCGAAGCCTGAAGCGCCGGCGGCGCGTGGGCGTCGGCGGCCTCGTCAATTTCTGCAGCAACGATTACCTCGGGCTCAAGGACCATCCCGAGGTGGTCCGCGCCTTCACCGATGCCGCGATCCGGTACGGCGTGGGCAGCGGCGCCGCCGAGCTGGTGACCGGTCACGGACCCGAGCACGAGGCGCTCGAGGACGAACTTGCCGCGTTCACCGGGCGCCAACGCGCGCTGGTTTTCTCCACCGGCTACATGGCGAACATGGGCGTGATTGGAGCGCTCGCGGATCAAAAGGCGCTCATTATCTCGGACAAGCTCAATCACGCGTCACTGATCGATGGCGTCCGGCTCAGCGGCGCGGACTCCCTGCGCTACCGGCACGCCGATGCGGCGCAGGCCGCAGAGTTGATCGCGGGTGGCGAAGCGACCACGCGACTGCTGATCACCGATGGCGTCTTCAGCATGGATGGCGATCTCGCACCCTTGCCGGCGCTGGCACGCGCCGCGCGTGATGCGCGCGCCTGGCTGGTGGTCGACGACGCTCATGGACTCGGCGTGCTCGGCGACACCGGCCGCGGCTCCTGCGAGCACTTCGGTCTCGGTTCCAATGACGTGCCGGTGCTGGTCGGCACCTTTGGCAAGGCTTTCGGCACCTTCGGCGCCTTCGTGGCCGGCGATGAGGATCTCATCGAATACCTGTTGCAGAAGGCGCGCACCTACATCTACACCACGGCGCTGCCGCCCGCCGTGGCGGCGGCGACGCGAGCGGCGCTGCGCGTCAGCCAGCGCGAAAGCTGGCGCCGCGAAAAGGCGCGCGCGCTGGCGCGACGCCTGTGCGATGGGCTGCGCGCGCGCGGCGTCGACACGCCCGGCACGGGCGCGACCAGCAGCATCGTCCCGGTGATCCTCGGGGATGCGGAGCGTGCGCTGGCCGTGAGCAGAAGCCTGGAATCCTCGGGTTTCCTGGTGGCCGCGATCCGCCCGCCGACCGTGCCGGCCGGCACCGCGCGACTGCGCGTGACGGTGTCCGCGGCGCACGAAGAAGCGCAGGTGGATGCGCTCGCGGCAAAGGTCGCCGAGGCGCTGGCCGCATGAGCAGCGACCCGCGCCAGTTCTTCGGCCTCGATCGCCGCGCCGTGGCGCACGCCTTCGACCGCGCCAGCGCCAGCTATGACGCGGCGGCGGCACTCCAGGAACGCGTGCGCAACGAATTGCTCGCGCGGCTCGACGAATTGCAGGTGACGCCGCAATCCATCCTCGATCTCGGCGCCGGCACCGGGCACGCGACGCGCGCGCTCAAGCGGCGCTTTCCGCGCGCGCAGGTGGTGGCGGTGGACATCGCGCCGGGCATGCTCGAGCGCGCACGCCACCAGTCGCGCTGGCTGCGGCGCTTCGAGCGGGTGCGTGCCGATGCCTATGCGCTGCCGTTCGCCGGCGGCGCCTTCGACCTGGTGTTCAGCAGCCTCATGCTGCAGTGGTGCGACGACCTGGACGCGGTATTCGCCGAGATTGCGCGCGTGCTGAAGCCCGGCGGCCTGCTGCTGTTCAGCACCTTCGGCCCCGGCACGCTGGGCGAGCTGCGCGATGCGTGGGCCGCGAGCGGCGATGCGCGCAACCACGTGAACCATTTCTTCGATCCACACGCGCTCGGCAGCGCGCTGATGCAGGCCTCGCTCGCCGAGCCGGTGCTCGACGTGGATCGCATCGTGTCCGGATACGGCGACGTCATGGATCTCATGCGCGAGCTCAAGGCCATCGGCGCGCACAACGTGACCGGCGGCCGCGCGCGTGGGCTCACCGGCCGGCAACGGCTCGCGGCCATGACGCGCGCCTACGAGACCCTGCGCCGCGATGGCAAGCTGCCGGCGACCTGGGAAGTGATCCACGCCAGCGCCTGGGGCGGTGAGCGGCCGAACCTTGAAAACAAGGGGTTTCCGCGCGAAACGCTGATTTCCCCGAGCGCCATCCGGCGGCGCGGCGCATGAGCGGATTCTTCGTCACCGGCACCGACACCGGCGTCGGCAAGACGCTGGTGGCGGTGGCGCTGACGCGCGCGCTGGTGGCGCGGGGACTGCGGGTCGGCGTCATGAAGCCGGTGGCCGCCGGCACGGTGAAGACCCCCGAAGGCGAATTCAACGACGACGCGCTGGAGTTGTTAGCCGCTAGCAACGTGAAGGCGCCGTACGAGGACGTGAATCCCTGGTTGCTGAAGACCCCGGCCTCGCCACACCTGGCGGCGCGCGCCGAGGGCGTGACCATCCGCCACCCGCGCATCGCCGGGGCGTTCGCGCGCCTGCGCCAGGCGTCGGACCTGGTGCTGGTGGAAGGCGCCGGTGGCTGGCTCGCGCCGATCTCGGGAACCGAGACCATGGCGGACATCGCGCAGCACCTCGAATTGCCGGTGATCATGGTCGTCGGGCTGCGGCTCGGTTGCCTCAACCACGCGCTGCTCACGCGCGACGCGCTGCGCGCCTGCGGCATGCGCTTCGCCGGCTGGATCGCGAACAAGCTCGGCGCGGAAATGCCACTCGCCACGGCCAACATCGAGACCTTGAGCAGTCGCTTCGGGGTTTCTCCGCTGGCCGTCGTGCCGGTAGGAAGCGCGGGGACAGACCCTAGGTCGTCCCCCACGCCGGCGTGGGCAGTCGAGGCCGCACAAAAGCTCGTAAGTCCTTGAGTGACCCTGCAAATTGACTGGTATAGTCGCGCCCCGTGCAAGCCACCGCGACCGCATTCGACCTGGCTCCGAATTGCTCACTGAGCACTCGCGGGGCGTTCGTGTTCTTCGGGCTGGTGTGTGGCGTCACCTTCGGCATCGCTGCGACGGCGACGCTGCTCGGCTTCTGGCCGGTGCTGCCGTTCGCGGGCGCCGAAATGCTGCTGCTCGGCTGGGCGCTGTACACGAATATGCAAAGACGCCACGAGCACGAGCACATCGAGATTTCCGAGCGCGACGTCGCAATCGAGTATTCGCATGGAAATCCGCGGCGCATCGTGTTCCCGCGCCACTGGGCACAGGTTAAAATCCGCCGCCCGAAATCACCCCTCCACCGCGGCCACCTCGTCATCGAGTCGCACGGCCGGGCCTACGAGATCGGCAAGTTTCTGACGGAGGAGGAGCGCCACCACCTGGCAGCCGCATTGCGGCCGCTGATCGGTGGCATGAACCAGTCGCCGGCACTGCCTGCGAGCCGGGTTCCCGGATAAGTTTTCTTTGAGGTCATCGATGAGTTTTCACATGAAGAACGCCAAAGCGCGCCGTGGATTGCAGGCGGCCGTCGCCACCCTTTTCGCCGTCATGGCCTCCAGCGCGTACGCGGGCTGGGACGGTCTGAACATGACCGAGGGTGTCACCATCCTCAGCAAGAAGATCTACAACCTGCACATGGAGATCTTCTGGTGGTGCGTGGGCATCGCCGTGGTGGTGTTCGGCGTCATGATCTATTCGCTGATCAAGTTCCGCCGTTCCGCGGGCGCGCAGCCGGACAAGACCCTGGTCCACAGCACCAAGGTGGAAATCATCTGGACCGTGATCCCGATCGCCATCCTGGTCGCGATCGCCGTGCCGATCACCAAGACGCTCATCGAGATCGAGGACATGGGCAAGGTGGACGTCAACATCAAGGTGACGGGCTACCAGTGGAAGTGGGAATACGAGTACCTCGGACAGAACGTCAGCTTCTTCTCGACGCTCGCGCGCGAGAGCGACGCCGCCCGCCAGCTCGACTCGGGCGTGGACGTGAACAAGGTTCCCAACTACCTGCTCGACGTCGACAACGTGCTGGTGATCCCCGCCGGCCAGAAGGTGCGCTTCCTGCTGACCGCCCAGGACGTCATCCACGCCTGGTGGGTGCCGGCCTTCGGCATGAAGAAGGACGCCATCCCGGGCTACGTGAACGAGATCTGGGTGCAGGTCGACGCCGACAAGACCGGCGTGTACCGCGGCCAGTGCGCCGAGCTCTGCGGCCGCGACCACGGCTTCATGCCCATCGTGGTCGAGGTGAAGTCGCCGGCCGACTACGACGCGTGGCTGCGGGCCAAGCAGGCCGAGCAGAAGCTCGCCGGCGTCGCGCCGAGCGCGACCGCCGTCACGGCCTCGGCCGCCGCGCCCGCCACCGTCGCGCAGTAAGCGCCCCCAGCGGTCTCGAACAGAAACAGATCCAGACGAGAAGTTAGACATGGCACACGAACACACAGCCGACCACGCGCACGACGATCATCACGACCATCACGGCCCGGCCCACGGCTGGCGCCGCTGGGTGCTGGCGACGAACCACAAGGACATCGGCACGATGTACCTGGTCTTCGCCTGCGTGATGTTCTTCGTCGGCGGCCTGATGGCGATGATCATCCGCGCGGAGCTGTTCAAGCCCGGCCTGCAGCTGGTCGAGCCGCAGCTCTTCAACACCATGACCACCATGCACGCGCTGATCATGATCTTCGGCGCGGTGATGCCGGCCTGGACCGGCCTCGCGAACTGGATGATCCCGATGCAGGTGGGCGCGCCCGACATGGCGCTGCCGCGTCTCAACAACTTCAGCTTCTGGATCCTGCCGTTCGCCTTCACGCTGCTGCTGGCCACGCTGTTCGTGCCGGGCGGCGGCCCCGCCGGCGGCTGGACGCTGTACCCGCCGCTGTCCCTGCAGGGCGGTGATTCGTTCCCGATGGCGATCTTCGCCATCCACCTGATGGGTGCGAGCTCGATCCTCGGCTCCATCAACGTGGTCGTGACCGTCATGAACATGCGCGCGCCGGGCGTCGGCCTGCTCAACATGCCGCTGTTCGTGTGGAGCTGGCTGATCACCGCCTACCTGTTGATCGCCACCATGCCGGTGCTCGCGGGCGCGGTGACCATGCTGCTGACGGACCACTTCTTCGGCACGTCGTTCTTCTCCGCCTCGGGCGGCGGCGACCCGGTGATGTTCCAGCACATCTTCTGGTTCTTTGGCCACCCCGAGGTGTACATCCTGATATTGCCGGCCTTCGGCATTGTCTCGGAGATCATCCCGGCGTTCTCGCGCAAGCCGCTGTTCGGCTACGACGCGA
>DASSRK010000063.1:0-17863 GCA_035701825.1 Steroidobacteraceae bacterium | reverse complement strand
AAACCGGCAAAAGGCGACACGACTTTTGCCGGTTTGCCGGCCCGGCACGATCTTCACTGGGGCATAATTCCTTCATGTTGGCCGCCACTTACGATGAGTTCGAGCGCGTGCTGCGGGACGCGCGTGCGCTTCCGGAGCCCGCCGAGGCGCATGGCACCCTGGCGGGCGCGCTGTGCAGTTCGCGCGACTACGGGCTCATTGAGTGGCTGCACGAAATCCTGCCCGACGACTCGCCTGACGAAGACGCGCTGCAGAGCTCGGTGCTGCAGAACGTCTACAGCGCCATGGTGCGCACTCTCGTGGGCAACGACTCGGACTTCGCACCGCTGCTGCCCGACGACGATGCGCCGCTCATCGAGCGGGCCGACGCGCTGAGCCTCTGGTGCCAGGGCTTTCTCTATGGACTCGGGTCCGGCCCGGCTTCGGATCCCACCCAGGTCTCGCAGGAAGCGGGTGAAATCATTCGCGACCTGACCGAGATCACGCACGTGGGTGTCGAGGCCGACGAGCAGAACGAGGAAAACGAAGCCGCGTTCGCCGAGGTGGTGGAATTCGTACGCGTCGGTGTGCAGCTGCTGTTCGTCGAGCTCGCACCGGCGCGCGGCCAGGAGCCGGCCCCCGAGGCCGGATCGATTCATTAATACGCGTCGTAAACCGGCGGCTATGGCCGCACCCCTGCCGCGCAACGGGCGCGGCGAATACAAGCCGCCCATCGGGCGCGAAGAATTCAAGCGCCGCCGCAAGGCGCTCATGAAGCTCATGGGGCGCGACTCGATCGCCATCGTCCCCACCGCGCCCGTCCGGCTGCGCAACAACGACGTCGAATACGCCTACCGGCCCGACAGCGACTTCTTCTATCTCACCGGTTTCGGCGAACCCGAAGCGGTCGCGGTGCTGGTGCCGAACCGGCCGCAGGGCGAGTACATCCTGTTCGTCCGTGACCGTGATCCGGCGCGCGAGACGTGGGACGGCAAGCGGGCCGGGCCCGACGGTGCGGTGCGCGACTACGGCGCCGATCACGCCTTCCCGGTAGCCGACATCGACGAGATCCTGCCGGGCCTGCTCGAGAACCGCACCAAGGTGTTCTACGCCATGGGCACGCACCCGGAGTTCGACCAGCGCGTGGTGGGTTGGGTCAATGGCCTGCGCACCCAGGCGCGCAATGGCCGCCATCCGCCGCAGGAGATCGTCGCGCTCGACCACGTGCTGCACGACATGCGCCTCTTCAAGAGCCGCGCCGAGGTCGACACCATGCGCGAAGCGGCGCGCATCGCCGCGCAGGCGCACGTGCGCGCCATGCGCGCCTGCATGCCGGGCAAGCGCGAGTACGAGATCGCCGCCGAGGTGGTGCACGAGTTCCGCCTGCACAACGCGGATCTGTCCTACCTGCCCATCGTGGGCGGTGGCGCCAATGGCTGCATCCTCCATTACCGCGAGAACGACGCCCCGCTGCGCGACGGCGACCTGCTGCTGATCGACGCCGGCTGCGAAGTTGCCTGTTATGCCTCGGACATCACGCGCACCTTCCCGGTGAACGGACACTTCACGCCCGAGCAGCTCGCGCTGTACGAGATCGTGCTCGCGGCCAACTACGCGGCCATCGAGCGCGTGAAGCCCGGTAACCATTGGAACGAGCCGCACGAAGCCGCGGTGCGGGTGATCACGCAGGGGCTGGTGCGACTCGGTCTGCTCAAGGGGCGCGTCGCGAAGCTCGAGGAATCGGGCGCGTACCGGAAATTTTTCATGCACCGTACCGGGCACTGGCTCGGCATGGACGTGCACGACGTCGGCGACTACAAGCTCGGCAACGAGTGGCGGGTGTTCGAACCGGGGATGGCGCTCACCATCGAGCCCGGCATTTACATCGCGCCCGGCACGCCGGGTGTGCCGAAGAAATTCCACGGCATCGGCATTCGCATCGAGGACGACGTGGTGGTGACGCGCGACGGTTGCGAGGTGCTGACCTCCGGGGTGCCGAAGGATCCCGTGGCCATCGAGCGACTGATGGCCGCGGTGGCATGACCGGCTTGCCATCAGGGCGCTGGGCCATGGGGGGCAATCCATGAAAGAAGTCGACGTCGCGGTGGTCGGCGGCGGCATGGTCGGCGCCAGTTTCGCGCTCGCACTGCGCGCCACGAAGCTGCGCACGCTGCTCATCGAAGGCGTCGCGCCGGACTCGGCCTCGCAACCCAGCTTCGACGAACGCACCACGGCGCTGGGCAACGGCTCGCGCCAGATCTTCGAATCGCTTGGCGTGTGGCCAGCGATGGCGCCCGAGTCCGCGGCCATCCGTTCGATCCATGTGTCCGACGCGGGGCGCTTCGGCGTCGCGCGGCTGAGCGCCGCGGAGCAGGGCATCGATGCCTTCGGCTACGTGGTGCCGAACCGCGTCATCGGGCGCGTGCTGTGGCAGGCGCTGCGCGACGCGCCGGACCTCACCGTCGCCATGCCCGCGAGGGTCGAAGGCGCGCAGCGGCGCGACGATGGCGTGCTGCTCGACGTGGTCACCGCGGCCGGGCGTGAGCAGGTGCACGCCGCCGTGGCCGTCGCCGCGGACGGCGCGGGCTCCGTGTTGCGCGCCAGCGCCGGCATCGGCGCGCGCACCGAAGACTACGAACAGGTCGCCATCGTCGTGAATGGCGCCACCGACCGGCCGAACGCCGGCGAGGCCTTCGAACGGTTCACGCCCTCGGGGCCGCTCGCCGTACTGCCCACCGCGGGGGGCGGCTACACCGTGGTCTGGGCCGTGAAGCCCGGCCGGGCGCGCGAACTGGTGGCGCTGGATGACGACGCATTCGCAGCGCAGCTCATGGACGCCTTCGGCTGGCGTGCCGGGCGTTGGACCCGCGTCGGCAAACGAAACCAGTACCCGCTCGCTCTGTCGCGCGCCGAGGAGACTGTCGCGGGCCGCGTGGTGCTCATCGGCAATGCCGCGCAGGCGCTGCACCCGGTCGCGGGGCAGGGCTTCAACCTCGGACTGCGCGATGCGGCGACGCTCGCGGAAATGCTGGCCGGCGCGGCCACCGCGCCCGACTTCGGCGCGTTGTTAGCCCGCTTCGCGGCCTGGCGCGACGAAGACCGTCGCGGCGTGACGCGCTTCACCGATGGACTGGTCAAGCTGTTCGGCAGTGAGTTGCCGGGGCTGGGACTGGTGCGCAACTTCGGGCTGCTGCTGTTCGACCTGAGCCCGGGCGCCAAGCGCGCGCTGTCGCGCGTGAGCTGGGGATTCGCCGGCCGCATGCCCCGGCTGGCGCGCGGCCTGCCACTGGAATGAGCACCGACTACGAAGTCGTGGTCGTGGGCGCAGGCCCCATTGGCCTGGCGACGGCGTTGCTGCTGGTGAAACGTACCGGGCTCGCCGGTGCGCGCGTCGCCGTCCTCGACCGTCGCATCCCGGCGCCGCCAGCCGACCTGCGCGCGGTGCCGCTGGACCTGCGGGTATTCGCCCTGTCGCGCGCCAGCGAACGCATCCTGCGGGCGGCCGGCGCCTGGAGCGACGTCGCGTCCGTGCGCACCTCGCCCTATGAACGCATGCAGGTGTGGCACGCCGACGTTCCGCCGCACGGTGGCGACGCGCTGGTATTCGACGCCGCGGAGATCGGCGAGCCCAACCTCGGCGTGATCGCCGAGAACGCCGTGCTGCAGGCGTCGCTGGCGGTCGCGGCGCGCCGCGCGGATATCGCGCTGCTCGAGGGCGAGCTCGCGGACCTCGCATTCGCGCACGATGCGGTAACGCTGCGCTTCGCGGGGCGCGCCGCGCGCGCGCGCCTGGTCATCGGCGCCGACGGCGCGCAATCGCGCGTGCGCGAACTCGCCGGGTTGTTCGCCACGCGCACCGACTACGGCCAGGTCGCCATCGTCGCCATGGTCTCGACCGTCCGGTCGCACGCCCACACGGCCTGGCAGAGGTTCCTCGGCGACGGCACGCTGGCCTTCCTGCCGCTCGGGGATGGGCACAGCTCCATCGTCTGGTCTCTGCCGGCGGCGCGTGCCGAAAAGATGCTGGCCGGTTCCGTCGAGGACTTCGAGCGCGCGTTGGAAAAGGATTTCGACGGCGCACTCGGAACCGTACGGCTGGCGAGCGAGCGGCTGCGCTTTCCGCTCTGGAGGCTGTCCGCGGAGCACTATGTGGCCGCGCGCGTGGCGCTGGTGGGTGACGCCGCGCACGTCGTGCATCCGCTCGCGGGGCAGGGCGCCAATCTCGGCTTCCTTGATGCCGCCGCGCTCGCCGACGTGCTGGCCGACGGCATCTCGAGCGGCGAGGACCCGGGGGCCGAGCGCATCCTGCGCCGCTATGAGCGCTGGCGTCGCAGCGAGAACCAGGTGATGAGCGCCGCCATCGATGCCTTCGATCGGCTGCTGGCGCGCGGCAGTGGCCGGGTCGCCGAGCTCGCGCAACGTGGCATGCCCTGGGTGGGCCGCTCGGCCGCCGCCAAGCGCGCGTTCATCGAACGCGCCATGGGACTCACCGGCGAATTGCCCGCCGCGGCCCGCTGAGACGGGCCGTGTCGGAACCCCGGAAGGAAAAACTCCGCGGCATGACCGCGATGCTGGTCGGCGTGGCTTCGTTCGCCTTCATGGACGCCGGCCTCAAGCTGCTGACCGCGCACTATCCGGCGGCGCAGGTGGCGGCCTTGCGCGGCCTCGCCGCCTTGCCGGTGGTGTTCGCCTGGGCCCTGTACTCGGGTGGCGTCGGCCAGCTGGTGCGCGTGCGCTGGCCGCTGCACCTGGTACGCGGCGTCATGGCGGTGTTCATGATGGTCACCTTCACCTTCGCGCTGAAGTCGCTGACGCTCGCCAAGGCCTATTCCATCTTCTTCATCGCGCCCCTGCTGATCGCGCTGCTGGGCATCCTGTTGCTCGGCGAGCGCGTGCGGCGCGCGCAGTGGATGGCGATCGGCGTGGGATTCATCGGTGTGCTCATCGTGCTCAAACCCGAAGCCTCGGGCCCGGGATTCGGCTGGTGGGGAACGCTGGCGATCCTGGGCACGGCGGTGGGTTACGCGGTCTCGTCGGTGATCGTGAAGATCCTCGGTCGCACCGACAGCACGCAATCGATGATGTTCTGGATGACGGGCATGCTGGCGATCGGTGCGACCGCGATCGCCTGGCCGGACTGGGCGCCGATCGCGCGCCAGCACTACGCGATCCTGGCGGGCGTGGCGGTCACCGGCGCCATCGGTCAATGGGGCATCACCGTCGCCTTCAAACACGCGCCGGCCGCCAGCGTGGCGCCGCTCGAATACACCGGGCTCGCGTGGGTGATCGTGATCGACCTCGCGGTATGGTCGGCGACGCCGAGCCTGCGGACACTCCTCGGGGCCGCCCTCATCATCGCCTGCGGGCTTTACCTGATCCGCTACGAGTCGCGCCGCGCGACCTGATTCTCGGATTCGGGCGCGCCCCCACCGCATAATTTCGCGATGGCCATCACCGTCGTGCCAGTCATTCTTCTGCCCACCATGGACTCCGAGCGCTTCGAGCGCTGCACGTTTGCGCTTGAGTCACGCGAATCGCTGCTGACGGTGATGATGTCCGACCTGCCGCCGTTCCTGATCCATTTCAACCGGCTGCGCTGGCATCGTTGCACCCCGCACGCCGAGTGCGTGCCGGGACTGATCCAGGGGTGCGACATGGCGGTGGCGGAAGTGCGCGAGTCGCCGGCGCTCAAGGCATACGTTCAGCGCGAGAATGTGCCGGCGCGCGACGCCAAGGCCTTGCGCCACTTCCGCATCTATCTAGGCAAGGGCGGCTGCCACGAGGCGTTCGCGCAATCGGTGTACGCCAGTGGCGTCGGCAAGATGTCGCGCCGCGTCGCGGGCTTCCTGAACGGCGTCAGGACGCGGCTGCGCAGGAACTAGCGCGGCAGGGCATCCAGCTTCGCCGCGCAGATGAAATCGTTCTCGTGCAGCCCGCCGATGGCATGCGTCTGGTAGCGGATGCGCGCATAGCCCCAGCCGCACTCGATGTCCGGGTGGTGGTCCTCGGTGTTGGCGATGTGCGCCACGGCATTGACGAAGCTCATGGTGCGGTAGAAGTCCGCGAACTTGAACTCGCGCTTCAGGGCCTTGCCGTCCTCGATCAGTTTCCAGTCACCGTCGAGCAGGCCCAACTTCCTCTGCGCCTCGGCCGGCGTCAGCGCCGTCACCCCGCCATGGCAGGGCACGCATTTCTTGTTCACCAGGGTGTCGTCGTTGCTGCTCATGCCTGCAATGCCTCCGCGGGAGTGCCGGCGACGTCCTTGCGCGCGAACCGGCGCGCGACGTACTGCTCCACCAGCTCCTGGAATTCCTCGGCGATGCGCTCGCCCTTGAGCGTCGGACCCTTCTCGCCGTCGATGTAAACCGGTGCCACGGGGCGTTCACCCGTTCCCGGCAGCGAGATGCCGATGTTGGCGTGCTTGCTCTCACCCGGACCATTGACCACGCAGCCCATGACCGCAACCGTCATGTCTTCCACACCTTCGTAGGACTTGCGCCATTCCGGCATGCGATGCCGGATGTGCGACTGGATGGACCTGGCCAGTTCCTGGAAATAGGTGCTGGTGGTACGGCCGCAGCCGGGGCAGGCCACGACCATCGGGATGAATGAACGCAGGCCCATGGTCTGCAGGATCTCCTGCGCCACGATGACCTCGTTGGTGCGATCGCCGCCGGGCTCGGGCGTGAGCGAGACGCGGATGGTGTCGCCGATGCCTTCCTGGAGCAGCACCGACATGCCGGCGGTCGAGGCCACGATTCCCTTGCTACCCATGCCAGCCTCGGTGAGCCCGAGGTGCAGCGGGTAGTCGCAGCGCTCCGACAGCCGGCGGTAGATGGCGATCAGGTCCTGCACGCCGCTGACCTTGGCCGACAGGATGATCCGCTCGCGCGGCAGGCCGAGCTCCACCGCGCGCGCGGCGCTCTCGAGCGCCGAAGCCACGACCGCCTCGCGCATGATCTGCTGCGCCGACAGCGGTTCCGGGCGCGAATTGTTGGCATCCATCAGGCGCGTGAGCAGCTCCTGGTCGAGCGAGCCCCAGTTGACGCCGATGCGCACCGGCTTCGCGTACTTGCAGGCGAACTCGATCATCTCGGCGAACTGCGGATCGCGCTTCGAGCCGCGGCCCACGTTGCCGGGATTGATGCGGTACTTGGCGAGCGCCTCCGCGCAGTCGGGATATTCGCGAAGTAGTTTGTGACCGTTGAAATGGAAGTCGCCGATGATGGGTACGTCGACTCCCAGCGCGGCGAGCCGGTCGCGGATCTTCGCCACGGCGGCGGCGGCCTCGGCCTCGTTGACGGTGATGCGCACCAGCTCGGAACCAGCGCGCGCCAGCGCCTTGATCTGCTGCGCGGTGCCTTCGACATCGACGGTGTCGGTGTTGGTCATGGACTGCACCACGATCGGCGCGGTTCCGCCGACGGTGACGCGGCCGACCTTGACGGCGAGGGTCTTGCGGCGCGGGTGGGTCATGCGGCCGCGTTGCCGGGCGTTCGAGCGTCGTGGGAACGGATGCGGCGTTGCTCCATGAAAGTCGCCATGTGCCTGCGAAAAGGGGCTGCTATGATGCCACCCGCTCGCCAATTGACCAGACTCTGTCCGAGAGACCCTCGCAACGAGGGCGCCGAAGGCGCAAGTTTCCGCCCGGAAACGCTCAGGCAAAAGAACGGCAGGGTTTGAAGGCGGGCTCTGGAGAGCGATGGGCCGGCGGGTGCTGGCAGCCATCCACCGAAGGGGTGCGGTTCGCGACTCTTATCTATGAGTCACGGGCCCGATCTCTCAGGTTCAAGGACAGAGGGGCGGCGGGTGCGAGGTGCGCCCGCCGCCTTTTTATTTGGTGCCGCCGGCGGCGCACCGGAGAACAGCCTTGGGCAGACGCACACCGCTCTACGACCTGCACGTCGAACTGGGCGCCCGCATGGTCGACTTCGGCGGCTGGGACATGCCGGTCAACTACGGTTCGCAGATCGAGGAGCACCACGCGGTGCGCCGTCATGCCGGTGTATTCGACGTCTCGCACATGTGCGTGATCGACGCGCGCGGGGCGCAGGTGCGTGCCTTCCTCGCGAAGCTGGTGGCCAACGACGTCGCCAAGCTCAAGACCCCCGGCAAGGCGCTGTATTCGTGCATGTTGAACGACGCGGGCGGGGTCATCGACGACCTCATCATCTATTTCCTGGATGAGAGCTTCTTCCGCATCGTCGTGAACGCCGGCACGCGCGACAAGGACCTCGCCTGGATGCGCACGGTGGCGGCGCCATTCGGCGTCGAGCTCACCGAGCGCACCGATCTCGCCATGATTGCCGTGCAGGGGCCACAGGCGCGCCCGATCGCCGCCAGCCTGCTGCCCGCGGCGGATCGCGACGCCGCGCTGGCGCTCGCGGTGTTCCAGGGCAGGCAGTTCGGAGACTGGTTCGTCGCGCGCACCGGCTACACCGGCGAAGACGGCTTCGAGATCATGCTGCCCGCCGCCGAGGCGGCCGGCGTGTGGCGCAAGCTCAACGCGCAGGGCGTGAAGTCCGCGGGCCTCGGCGCGCGCGACACGCTGCGCCTCGAGGCGGCCATGAATCTCTACGGCAACGACATGGACGAGGGCCAGAACCCGCTCGAATCGGGCCTCGCCTGGACCGTGTCCTTCGACGATCCGGCGCGTGACTTCATCGGCCGCAAGGCGCTCGAGCAACTCGAGGCCGCCGGCCTGAAAAGGAAATTCGTCGCCCTGGTGCTGGAAGATCGCGGCGTGCTGCGCGGCCACCAGAAGGTGATCACGCCCTCCGGTGAAGGGGAGATCACCAGCGGCACGTTCTCTCCCAGCATGGAGAAATCCATCGCGCTGGCGCGCGTGCCGCGCGACACGGGCGCCACGGTGCAGGTCGACGTGCGCGGCAAGCTTCTCAATGCCCGGGTCGTGAAGGCGCCGTTCGTGCGCCACGGCCAGGTGCTGGTCCAGTAATCCTTCTTCGCGGAGCCAATTCCATGAGCAACATTCCCGCCGATCTCAAGTACACCAAGTCGCACGAGTGGGTGCGCACGCTCGCCGACGGCAACGTCGAAGTGGGCATCACCGACCATGCGCAGGGCGCGCTCGGGGACCTGGTGTTCGTCGAAGTGCCGGAGGCCGGCAAGGCGCTGAAGGCCGGCGACGCCTTCGCGGTGGTCGAGTCCGTCAAGGCGGCGTCCGATGTGTACGCGCCGATCGCGGGCGCCGTGCTCGAAGGCAACGCATCGCTCGGATCGCAGCCCGAGCTGATCAACTCCGAGCCGTACGGCGGCGGCTGGATCGCGCGCATGAAGCCGAACGGCGCCCTGCAGGGATTGCTCAGTGCCGCGGAGTACCAGGCACACCTCGCCGCGGAGGGCTGATCATGCCGTTCATCCCGCACACGCCCGAAGACGTCGAGCAGATGCTCGCGGCCATCGGCGCCCGGAAGATCGACGACCTGTTCGACGAGATCCCGAAGGACCTGCGCATCGAGTCGCTGGCCGGCATTCCCGAGGCGCTCAACGAGATGCAGGTCGGCCGGCTGATGTCGGAGCGCGCGGCGCAGGATGGCACGCCGCTCAATTTCATCGGCGCCGGCGCCTACGAGCACCACATCCCGTCCGCGGTGTGGGCCGTGACCACGCGCGGCGAGTTCTACAGCGCCTACACGCCCTACCAGGCCGAGGCCTCGCAGGGCACGCTGCAGCTCATCTACGAATACCAGACCATGATCACGTCGCTGACCGGCATGGACGTGTCGAACGCCTCGCTGTACGACGGCGGCTCGGCGGTCGCCGAGGCCGCGCTCATGGCCATCCGCGCGCACCGCCGCTCCAAGTCGCAGCGCATCCTCGTGCCCACCACGCTGCATCCTAACTACCGCAGGGTGGCGGTGGCGACGGCCGGCGGCCAGGGCGTGCGTTTCGACGAGGTGCCGTGCCCGAAGGGCACGCTGGCGCTCGCCGACCTGAAGAAATTCGAGGGCGAGGACATCACCGCCATCGTCATCCAGCAGCCGAACTTCTTCGGCCTGCTCGAGGACGTGGACGCCATCACCGACTGGGCCCATGCGCACAACATGCTGGTCATCGCCTCCGTGAACCCGACCTCGCTCGGCATCCTCAAGCCGCCCGGCGAGTGGGGCGCGAAGGGCGCCGACATCGCCTGCGGCGACTGCCAGCCGCTCGGCGTGCCGCTGTCGTCGGGTGGGCCGTACGCGGGCTTCATGACCACCCGGATGGAACACGTGCGCCAGATGCCCGGGCGCATCGTGGGACGCACCGTCGACCTCAATGGCAGGCAGGGCTTCGCGCTGACCCTGCAGGCGCGCGAGCAGCACATCCGCCGCGGCAAGGCGACGTCCAACATCTGCACCAACCAGGGCCTGCTGGTCACGGCGGCGACCATCTACCTGAGCCTGCTCGGTCCCGAAGGGCTGGCGCGCGTGGCCAACGAGTGCCATCGCAACCTCAACGAGCTGGTCGCGGCGCTGACGCGCCTCAAGGGCGTCAAGCTCGCGTTCGACCGTCCGCGCTTCCACGAGGCGGTGCTGCAGCTCGACCGGCCGGTGGCACCGGTGCTGGCCGAGCTGGCGCGGCGCGGCATCGTCGGCGGCTACGACCTGTCGACTGACTACCCGGAGCTCGGCAACGCGCTGCTGGTGTGCGCCACGGAAACGCGTACCGCGGCCGACATCAAGGCGTACGCGGATGCGCTCGCCGAAACCCTGAAGGCCGCCGTGCGCGCCGCCTGAGGAAGAATCGACATGGCAATGCTCAAACATCCCGAAAAGATCATCTTCGAGTACTCGCGTCCCGGACGTGGGTCGTATGGCCAGTGGCCGACGGAGCAGGGCTCGCCGAACGCCGTCGCCGCCGACATCCCCGAGAACCTGCGCCGCAAGGGCAAGCCGCTGCTGCCCGAGGTCAGCGAGCTCGAGGTGGTGCGTCATTTCACCAGGCTGTCGCAGCTCAACTTCTCCATCGACACCCACTTCTACCCGCTGGGTTCGTGCACGATGAAGTACAACCCGAAGGCCTGTAACCAGTTCGCGATGCTGCCGGGTTTCCTGAATCGCCACCCGCTGGCGCCGGAACAGACCGGCCAGGGCTTCCTCGCCTGCATGTTCGAGCTGCAGGAGATGCTGAAGGAGGTCACCGGCATGCAGGGCGTCGCGCTCTCGCCCATGGCCGGTGCGCACGGCGAATTCGCCGGCGTGGCCATGATCCGCGCGTATCACCGCGCGCGCGGCGATCTCGCGCGCAACGAGATCATCGTGCCGGTCGCGGCGCACGGCACCAACCCCGCGACCGCCACCATGTGTGGCTGCGTGGTCAGGGAAATCCCCGTCAACGACGAAGGCGACGTGGACGTCGAGGCGCTGAAGGCGGCGGTCGGCCCGAACACCGCGGGCATCATGCTGACCAACCCGTCGACCTGCGGGGTGTTCGAACGCCGCATCAAGGAAGTCGCGAAGATCGTCCATGACGCGGGCGGGCTGCTGTACTACGACGGCGCCAACTTGAACGCCATCCTCGGCAAGGTGCGGCCGGGTGACATGGGCTTCGACGTCATCCACATGAACCTGCACAAGACCTTCTCGACGCCGCACGGCGGCGGTGGCCCGGGTGCGGGTGCGGTCGGCGTGAGCGCGCGCCTGCTGCCGTTCATGCCGCTGCCCGTCGTCGGCAAGGAAGGCGACAAGTACCGCTGGCTCACTGAAAAGGACCTGCCGCAATCCATCGGCCGGCTGTCCGCGTTCATGGGCAACGCCGGCGTGCTGCTGCGCGCTTACATCTACATGCGCATGCTCGGCCGCGAAGGCATGCACCGCGTCGGCGAGTTCGCCACGCTGAACGCGAACTACCTGATGGCGCGGCTCGCGAAGGCCGGCTTCGATCCGGCGTATCCGCGGCGTCGCGCCAGCCACGAGTTCATCATCACGGCGAAGAAGCAGGCGCGCGAGCTCGAGGTCACGGCGATGGATTTCGCCAAGCGGCTGCTGGACTACGGATTCCACGCGCCCACCACCTACTTCCCGCTGCTGGTGCCCGAGTGCCTGCTGATCGAGCCCACCGAGACCGAGAGCAAGGAAGCGCTCGACGGCTTCGTCGATGCGATGGTGGCGATCCTGCGGGAAGCCGAGTCGCAGGCCGACCTGGTCAAGAGCGCGCCGCATACCATGACGGTTCGCCGTCTCGATGACGTCCGCGCCGCGCGTCAGCTCGATCTCACGTGGAAACCGGCCGCCGCCTAGCGGTTACTCATCCGTCGCTTCGTCCATTCCGGCGTGGGGCGCAGCCACCGGCGAGCCTCTGGTAGAGTCCACCTCCCATGAATGACCTCGGCGACCGCCTCAAGCCCACCGGGTTCGCGCGCCTGTTCCGCGCCCTTGGTGTGAGCAAGCAGGGTCTCATCGGCGCGTATCGCGAAGAGGCGGCGTTCCGGCAGGAACTCGCCCTGGCAGTGGTGGTCATTCCACTGGGGTTGTGGTTGGGCCGGAGCGGCCTCGAGCGCGCCCTGCTGATCGCGCCGATGTTCCTGGTGCTGATCGTGGAACTCATCAACAGCGCCATCGAAGCCACCGTCGATCGCATCGGCCTCGAGCGCCACAAGCTCTCCGGGCTCGCGAAGGACGTGGGTTCGGCCGCCGTCTTCACTTCCCTGACGCTGCTCGCAGTAGTTTGGGTGCTGGTCCTGTGGCGATGAGCCGTGTTGGCCACCGTCTGACAATCCGAGGTTTGGCATGAATTTCAGCCGGCGCGCGCTTATCGGCCTGGTCTCCATTGTTCCCCTGATGGCCCAGCCCTCGTGGGCGCAGGGCGCGCAGCCGCAGGTGGCCGCGCAATCCACCGCCACCCAGGCGGCCATTCCGCAGAGCGAAGGCGAGAGCGCCGCGTGGCGCGGAACGCTGGCGCGCGTCGCCGAGAGCGTGGTGGCCATCGAGCTCGACCAGACACGCGCCTTCGATACCGAATGGAACTCTTCCGCGCAGGCCACCGGATTCGTGGTGGACGCGGAGCGCGGACTGATCCTCACCAACCGCCACGTGGTGACGCCGGGCCCGGTGACTTCGGAGGCGACCTTCCTCAACCGCGAGGAAGTGCAGCTCTTCCCCGTGTACCGCGATCCCATCCACGACTTCGGCATCTACCGCTACGACCCGAAGAAGCTGCGCTTCATCAAGCCGCGCTCGCTGCCGCTGTACCCGGACGGCGCGCAGATCGGCCGCGAGATCCGCGTCATCGGCAACAACGCCGGCGAGCAGCTGTCGATCCTCGCCGGCACGCTGGCCAAGCTCGACCGCGACGCGCCCGAGTACGGCATCGGCAAGTACAACGACTTCAACACCTTCTACCTGCAGGCGGCGTCCGGAACCTCGGGCGGCTCCTCGGGCTCGCCGGTCATCGACATCCAGGGCCGCGTGGTGGCCCTGAACGCCGGCGGCGCCACCGGCGCCGCCTCGAGCTTCTATCTACCGCTGGGACGCGTGAAGCGCGTGCTCGAGCTCATCCAGGCGGGCAAGGCCGTGCCGCGCGGCGCGTTGCAGGTGGTGTTCCACTACACGCCGTACGACGAACTGCGGCGCCTCGGCCTGCAGGAGAAGACCGAGGAGGCCGCGCGCAAGGCGTTCCCGGCGCTCACCGGCATGCTGGTGGTCAACGAAGTCCTGCCCGGCGGTCCCGGCGACGGCACGCTGCAACCCGGCGACGTGCTGGTGAAGCTCAATGGCAAGCTGGTGTCGGAGTTCGAGCCGCTCGAGGAAGTCATGGACAACTCGGTCGGCGGCTCGGTGGAGATGGACCTGGAGCGCGGCGGCACGCCGGTGCACGCGACGCTCACCGTCGGCGACCTGCACGCCATCACGCCCGCGGCCTTCCTCGAGTTCGGCGACGCCGTGGTGCACACCGTGTCGTACCAGATGGCCCGGCATTTCAACGTCGCCGTGAGCGGCGTGTACATCGCCAACCCGGGCTACATTTTCGGTGCGGCCGGCGTGCCGCGCGGCGCGGTGATCTCGAGCGCCAATGGCAAGCCCACGCCGAACCTCGCGGCCTTCGAAGCCGTGGTCACGGGTCTTTCCGATGGCGAACGCTTCACGGTGCGCTACTCGACGGTCGACGATCCCAATGGCTCCAGCGTGCGCAGCGCCCGCATGGACCGGCGCTGGTTTCCCGCGCGGCATTGCCTGCGCGATGACGCGGCGGGCCTGTGGCAGTGCGCCGCGCTGCCGGCGCTCGGCGGCTCCAAGGCGGAAGTCGGCGGCTCGACGCGTTTCGCCAAGCCGGATGATTCGCGCGCCGCGGCGCTGGCCCCGTCGCTGGTCGGCGTCGGCTTCGACATGCCGTACTCGGTCTCGGGCATCACCGAGCGCAACTACCGCGGCACCGGCCTCGTGGTCGACGCCGCGCGCGGCCTCGTGGTCGTGGATCGCAACACCGTGCCCGTGTCGATGGGCGACGTGCGCATCATCTTCGCAGGAACGATCGAGATCCCGGGCAAGGTCGAGTTCGTGCATCCGCTGCACAACCTCGCCATCGTGAGCTACGACCCGAAACTGATCGGCAATACCCCGGTGAAGAGCGCCAAGCTGCTCGATCGTCGCATCGTCCCCGGCGAGACGCTCTGGGTGGTGGGCACGGGCGCCGACAGCGAGATCAACGTGCGTCCCACGCAGGTCGCCAACCTCGCGCCGGTGCAATTGCCGCTGTCGCGCACCATGCAATTCCGCGAGACCAATCTCGAGACTATCCAGCTGGTCAACGGCCCCACGGACTTCGACGGCGTGCTGGTCGATTCCGGCGGCAGCGTGATCGCGCTGTGGTCGAGCTTTGCCTGGGAGCAGGGTCGTGACCTGCAGCAGGAGAATCGCGGCGTGGCCATCGGCATCGTGCAGGACATGCTCCGTCGCGTTCAGGCCAAGCAACCGGTGTATTCGCTCGAAGCCGAGCTCACGCCACAGCCGCTGGCGGTCGCGCGGCGCCTCGGGCTCTCCGACGTCTGGTTGCGCAAACTCGAAGTGGCGAGCCCCAACCAGCGACAGGTGCTGTCCATCGTGCGCATCGTGGGCGGCTCACCGGCGGTGGGCCGGCTGAAGCAGGGCGACATGATCCTCGCCATCGACGACAAGGTGGTCACGCGCTTCCGCGAAGTCGAGCTCGCGGTTGCCGACAAGCCCGAAGTGAACGTCACGGTGTGGCGCGACGGCGAGGAGAAGCAGGTGCCCCTGCCCACCGCCGCGCTGAGCGGCGCGGACATCGATCGCATCGTCATGTGGGCCGGCGCGACGCTGCAGGCGCCGCATCGCGCGATGGTCGCGCAGCGTGGCATTCCGCCCGAAGGCGTATACGTGGGTTACTTCTCGTACGGCTCGCCGGCGACGCGCTATGGACTCTTCCCGGGCCGGCGCATCGTCGAAGTGGACGGCGTGCCGACACCCGATCTCGATGCCTTCCTCAAGGTGGTCTCGGGCCGGCCGGACCGCTCGGCCATCCGGCTGCGGACCATCACCTGGAACAATGCCCCCGAGGTGATCACGCTCAAGCTGGATCGCCACTACTGGCCCACGTACGAGGTACGGCGCACCGAGCAGGGTTGGGAGAGGCACGACCTCGAATAAGCCCGCGAGGGCACCCAAAGGCACCGTACGGCCGCACCGACCTCGCGATTGCGCGATTAACGTGAGTAAATGCCGCGTCCGGCTGCCTTTCTTTCACGCTGCTTTTTCGCCTTTGTACAATCTGCGCCATGGTCCGTGTCGTTCGCGCCACTCTCAAGGAACTCGAAACCGCCGTCACCGCGTTGCGTGACGGCGAGCTGGTCGCCTTTCCGACTGAAACCGTCTATGGCCTGGGCGCGAACGCGCAGAACCCGGCCGCCGTGCGGCGCATCTTCGAGCTGAAGGATCGGCCGGCGGACCATCCCGTCATCGTCCACCTCGACAACCCGAAGTACCTGCATCGCTGGGCGAGCGTGGTGCCCGAGAACGCGCAGAAGCTCGCGGCGCGCTTCTGGCCCGGGCCCCTGACCATGGTCCTGCCGCGCTCGGAGAACGTGCACGACGTGGTCACCGGCGGCCAGGACACGGTGGCGGTGCGCGTGCCCTCGCATCCCATGGCGCAGCAGCTGCTCACGGCGTTCGGCGGCGGCATCGCCGCGCCCTCGGCCAACCGCTTCGGGCGCGTGAGCCCGACGCGCGCCGAGCACGTGCGCGAGGAATTCGGCGACGCGGTGCGCGTGGTGCTCGACGGCGGCGAAAGCCAGATCGGGCTCGAGTCGACCATCGTCAGCTTCGAAGGCGAGCAGGTTCGCCTGCTGCGCCCGGGTTTCGTCACCTACTCGCAGCTCAAGGAAGTCGTCGGGGACGTGATCGTCGGCGCCGCGTCGAGCGCGCCGCGCGTGCCGGGGGCCAAGGTGTCGCACTACGCGCCGGTCACGCCCATGAGCATCGTGCCGGTCGACGAGATCGACAAGCGCGCCGAGACATTGTCGGAGGGCGGGCGGCGCGTCGCGGTGTTGGCGCAGCGGCTGCCGTTGAAGACTTATCCGTCCGTGACCTGGATCAACGCGGGCCGGCGCCCGGACTCCTACGCGCACGACCTGTATTCGAACCTGCGCGTGCTCGACAAGGCGGGCTGCGAGCAGATCCTGGTTCAGGACGTGCCCGGCGACGAGAAGTGGACCGCCATTCGCGATCGCCTGAGCCGCGGCGCGGCCGTGGGCGCGGCGGGCGAGACCGACCAGTTCGCCGAGACGGGCGGATACAGCGTCCTGCCGTAGCGCGGGCCGCCCCAAACTAACTACCAGGGGAATCCCATGCACCGATCGGCCTGCCTGGTCGTCCTCGCCGGTTGCGCCATGCTGGCGCGGGCGGAAATCACCCGGCACGCCGGCAGCGACCAGGCGCTGCCCGACCAGGGATACATCCACGTGGTGAGCGAAGCCGACTCGCCCGTGATGCAGACCTGGATCAAGGCGAAGGACGGCCTGTACATCGCGGCCGCGGTGCGCAAGCCGAAAGGAAGCGGTCCGTTTCCCGCGATCATCCTGTTCCACGGTGCGCCCGGCGGTCGCGGCATGGACCAGCTGGTCGGCTGGTCGCGCGGCGATCATGGCGGGCCGGTGTGGGAGCGCTTCCTGCAGGAAGGCTACGTGGTGGTGGTCGCCGATTACCGGGGCGGCGACTGGAACCAGATGAACCAGCCGTCATCCACCGGCCTGACTACCGCCATCGACGACGGCATCACCGTGGTCGACTACGTGCAGGGCCTGCCGTACGTGAAGCGTGCCGAGGTCAGCGTGTACGGCGTGAGCCTGGGCGGCAACCTCGCGATGTACCTGGCGTCGCGCGTGCCCACGTTGCACGCCGTGGTGGCCGGCGCGCCGGCGCCGATCTGGTTCCTCGGCCTGAAGCTCGGCGCCGATGGCTCGCGCCCCGACTTCAACACCGCGAAAGCAGACCCGGCGACGGCGAAGGAGAACATCGAGCCCATCAAGGTGCCCGTGCTCATCCTGGTCGGGACCGAGGACCGGCTCCTGCCGCTCGACAAGACGCTGCACGACGAGCTGGCCGCGCGCGGCAAGCCCGTGCGCCTGGAAATCTTCGAGCACGGTTACCACGACTTCGTGCTCGGCAACCAGGGACAGCAGCGCAAGGACCTGCCGCCGCGCGGCGAGATCCTGCTGCCCGGCGCGCTCGAAGCGCTCGAGCTCACGGTGAAGTTCGTGAAGAGTCCACGCTGAGCGCACCGCGGCCGCTCCGTAGGTAGTCTTGCGGACGCCGGCGCTCCCGCGGCTCGCGAGACTCGCGCCATGCAATCCGGGTCGCGTTCCTTCGGATCGAAAGCCGCGCTGGCGGCTTTCCTCGCCGGCGTCGCCTATGCGATCCCCCAGGTCCTG
>DASSRK010000062.1:0-5323 GCA_035701825.1 Steroidobacteraceae bacterium | reverse complement strand
GCCGCGAAAACGTGCTGGCGACGCGCCGCGCGGCCTTGACGCTCGACGATCCGTACACCGGCGCCGGCGTGGTGCTGCAGGTCGAGTACCTGCGCACCGAGACCGAGGGCCCGGTGTTCGAGCGGCTGCGCGCCAAGCTCATGGGTGTCGCCAGCCACGTCGGCATGGACAAGGTGTTCGTGCTGCGCGGCGCCGACATCTACCGCGTGCTCGAGATGCGCCGCGTGCCCGGCCGCCGCGAATTGCCCGCGACGCGGCCGCGCGTCGATCTCGCCACCAGCTCGCGGCTGCTCTCCGAGCGCATGGCGCATTGCGAGGATCTCTCCGACCTGCTGGATACCTTGTTAGGTGGCCTCTCGGACCTGCTGCGCATCGACCACGCCATGCTGTGGCTCGCGGATCCGTCACGCCCGGCGCTGACGCTGCTCGCGAGCCGCGGCTACGAGGTCGGCGGCGCGGGCGCGGAGATCTCCGTGGGCGAAGGACTGGTCGGCACCGCGGTGCGCGAGGGCGTGCCGATCCGCGTCGGCCACATGATGAACATGGCGACCTACATGCGCGCGGTGCGCGAGAGCGCCGGCGAGGCCGGGATGTCGCTCGAGTCGACCCAGGAAATCCCTTTGCCCGGCCTCAAGGAGCCGCGCAGCCAGCTCGCCGTGCCGCTGCGCGCGCGTGGCCGCGTGCTCGGGGCGCTGTTCGTCGAGAGCCAGCACGACCAGTACTTCGGCTACGACGACGAGGACGCGTTGATGATGCTGTGCGGCCAGTTCGCGGTCGCCATGAGCCTGATGCAGCCGCAGGAGCAGGAGCCTGCGATGCCGCCGCCGGCGGGCGTGGGTACCTCCTTCGAGCAAAGCGGGCCGGTGGTCAGGCTCAAGAAGTTCGGCCGCGACAACAGCGTGTTCCTCGATGACGTGTACCTGATCCGCGGCGTGGCGGGCGCCATCCTGTGCAAGCTGGTCGGCGAATACCTGCGCAGCGGGCGCACCGAGTACACCAACCGCGAGCTGCGCATGGCGCCGGAGCTGCGCCTGCCGGACGTGCAGGACAATCTCGAGGTGCGGTTGCTGTTGCTGCAGCGGCGGCTCGCGGAACAGCGCGCCGCTATCCAGATCGAGAAGGCGGGACGGGGCAAGATGCGGCTCGTGGTCTCGCGGCCGATCGTCACGGAGCTATCGGAGACCTGACCCTGTCGTCAGGTCGAGACAGCGGACAGCCGCGGTCGACTTCGGCTATACATGCGCGCGCCAACAACTCGAATACGCAGGGAGATTGCATGAAACGCAGCAGTTTGCTGCTCGCGGCCATGGCCGCGGGCTCGATGGCGGCGCACGCCGACGTCACGGTGAACACCACGACTTCGGGCAAGGCGCTGATCAACATCAGCGGCGATGGCGTGAACCTCATCAAGGGCCATCGCATGCGCACCGACACCGTGGTGGGCAGCCGCACGGTCTCGTTGATCGTGGACATCGACAACAAGCAGTTCGTCGAGATCGACGACAAGAAGAAGACCGTGACGATCACGCCGCTGGCGAGCATCGCCGACAATCTCGCCAAGGTGGGTACGGGGACGCTGGAAGCGACGCTCACCAAGACTGCGCAGACCAAGCAGGTCGCGGGCCTGCCCTGCACGGTGCACGACATCTCGGTGAAAATTCCCTTCAGCCCAACCGGCAATTCCGGCGACGGCATGGACATGGTGATGGCGCTGAGCGGGACCGTGTGCCTCTCGACCGCGGCACCGGGGCTTGCCGACTACCAGGCTTACTACCGCGCGGCGGCGGATTCGGGCTTCATCTTCGCCAGCCCCGCGACCACCAAGTCACCCGCGGGCGCGGCCTCGGCCAAGGCCTATGCGGCGCTGACCAACAAGATGGCGTCGGGCGGCATGGCGCTCGAGAGCCAGGTGCACATCGGCGCCGAGGGAAGCGGACCGATGGCCGGGATCTTCTCGAAGCTCGCCGCGGGCGACATCACCACGACCGTGACGAAGATCGAGCCGGGCGAGGTCCCCGCCGACAAGTTCGAGATTCCCGCTGGGTACAAGGTCAAGACCGCCAAATAAGGGGACTTTCCTCATTTTTGGGAAAACGGGACAGTCCTAGCGCGTCTCGATCGACTTGCTCCAATGCACCTGCGTCACGTCATTCGCCATGACGTGCAGGTGCGTGTACTCGACCGTCGCGCCCTCTTCCTTCGACACGTACGCGAAGTCGTATTCGATGGTGTCGCTGTCGGGGAAGTACAGGAGCTCCTTCGTGGCCTTGTCGACCGGCACGCCATTGTGTTCCGCGGCGCGGCTGGCCTCGCGCGCGGACACGATCTTGCCGCGCTCCGGATGCTCGCGGAGCCTGGGGAAGCTGATGGGCGTGAGGACCGTGCCGTCATCGTCGAGCGCCACCGAGCCGCAGAAGCCGTGAATGGTCCCGGCCACCGGCAGATCGAGGAACAGGTTGTACTTCGGCGCCTTCCACTTGAAGTCGACCGACTCGGGCACCTTGGCGAGCAGCTCCTGGCGATCGAGCAGCTGACCTCCCTCGAGCTTCACTTTCTTCGCGTATTCCGGACCGAGGTACTCGTCCAGGTAGGCGCGCAACTTGCCGCGCGCCTCGGGAGTCAGCTCGTCCAGCGAGTCGATGGACGCGGGCTCGTACTCGGCGCTGTAGTAGATGTCGCCGCAGGGTGCATTCGCGGGCACGTGCTCAGGCTTGTTTGCCATCGCCGGCAACGAACAGAAGGCCAACAGGCCCGCCATGGTCACACAGGTTCCCGGGATGCTGTGCATCGGCCACCTCATGTTTGTTCCCGTTACTTCGCGGTCCGCGCCTTGCGGACCAGCTGCACGAACTCGTTGCGATAGCCGAACGGGTCGTCGCCGCGCGCTGCCAGCGCCTGCTTGATCACGTCGTCGTAGTCGAGCGAGCCGGTGTATTGCCCGCCGCGCAGCAGTTGCGCGAAGCCGGCCACCGCCGTGGAAAACTGCACGTCGCGCTGGATGGACACCGGCACCCGGCCGGTGTCGCGCTCGATCGGCTGCTCGATGAGCTTCGAGGTGTCTTCGTCGGGCAGCTTGTAGCGGATCCTGAGGAAACCGTACTCGTTGCCCTTGGCCCTGGCGGCCGTCGGCGGCGGGTCCGAGTAGCGGCCCGGTTCGATCATGCGTGCGTCCGAGCCCACCGGCGTGATCTCGTAGATAGCCGTCACGCTGTGGCCCGCGCCGATGTCGCCCGCGTCGACCTTGTCGTTGTTGAAATCCTCGCGCTCGAGCGCGCGGGTCTCGTAGCCGACCAGGCGGTACTCCGCCACGGTGGCCGGGTTGAATTCCACCTGCAGCTTGACGTCCTTGGCGATGGTGACCAGCGAGGCGCCCGCCTCCTGCACCAGCACCTTGCGCGCCTCGTTCAGCGTGTCGATGTACGCGGCCACGCCATTGCCGTTCTGCGCCAGCGCCTGCGCGAGCTCGTCACGATAGTTGCCCTGCCCGAAGCCGAGCACCGACAGGAAGATGCCCTTCTCGCGCTTGCGCTCCACGTAGCCCTTGAGCTCCTGGGTGCTGTCGATGCCGACGTTGAAGTCGCCGTCGGTGCACAGGATCACGCGATTCACCGCGCCCTTGCGAAACGACTTCTCGGCCAGCTGGTAGGCGAGCTCGATGCCTTCGGCGCCCGCGGTCGAGCCGCCGGCTTCGAGGCGATCCAGCGCGTCGAAGATCGCCTCTTTCTCGCCCACCCTGGTCGGCGGCAGTACCGTGCCCGCGGCGCCGGCGTAGACGACGATGGCCACGGTGTCGCTCGGCTTCAGGCTGCCTAACAACATTTTCATCGACTGCTTGACCAGCGGCAGCTTGTCGGGCTCGTCCATCGACCCGCTGACGTCGAGCAGCATCACGAGGTTCGCATCCGGGCGCGCCTTCGCCGGCAGCTCGTAGCCCTTGATGCCGATGTGGATCAGCTTTCGGCCCCTGCCCCAGGGCGAATCGCTGACCACCACCGTCGGGCGGAACGGCTGTTCGCGCGACG
This sequence comes from Steroidobacteraceae bacterium, assembly GCA_035701825.1. GTDB lineage: Bacteria > Pseudomonadota > Gammaproteobacteria > Steroidobacterales > Steroidobacteraceae > CADEED01. Next base: position 1,301 of record DASSRK010000062.1, on the reverse strand, counting down.
CGGCGGTCGGCCAGGAGTAATCGAAGTAGTTGACCATCTCCTCGATTCGCACCGCGTCCTTCTGCGGCAGCACGCCCTGCTCGAGCTGCTTGCGCGCGAAGCTGTACGAAGACGTGTCGACGTCGGCGGAGAAGGTCGAGACGCGCTCCGCCTCGATCGCGGGACGCTTGATCGAGTTGAGCTCGAAGTGCTCGAACTGGTCGCGGCCTTCGACGGGAACTGGCGGTGGGAGAGCCGCCGCCCCTGCTGAATCGACGACCCCGATGGCATCCCGCTTGATCTCTATCGACTGCCGCAAGGAGCCTCGCCAGCCGGTGACGACCGTCTCCTCCAGCCTTTCCTTCTTCGACGGCGACGCGAGCGGCTCGGCCGGTGCCGGGCTGCTCTGGATGTTCACGCCAGGCACGCGCTGCAATGCCCCGGCGACGTTCTGGTCGGCTAACTGCCCGATGTCTTCGGCAACGATCGAGTCGACCACCGCCGCATCGTTGCTCGGCGGTGCCATCTGCGGTGCGGCGTTTGACACGACGTCACGCGCATCCTGCTCGCGTCCGCGAGCCTCTTTGGCCAGCTGTTCCTGCCTGGCCTTGTCCTCGTACGCCTGCTGCGCGCCACTCGCCCGGGACTGCATGCGCGCGTCATCGCGCGCCCGGGAGGCCGCGGCGGCACCCGCGCTGGCCGGCGCCGCGGCGTTTGGCCCGGCAGGTATCGCATCGATTGGCGCGGCAGCACCCGGCGGAACGTCGACCGGCGCGGACCCGGCGGCCGATTCCGGCGCATTCGGCACCCTGGTCCCGGTCTCGCTATCCACCGACCGCGTCGCTTCGCGCCGCGAGTCCAGCTCGGTCAACTCCGGGTGCTGCCGCAACGTGTTCCAGACGATGGTGCCGCCCAGCAGGGCGACACAGACGCTCGCCATTCCACCCACCCACATCCTGCGCGAATACCAGGCCATCGAATCATTCCCGTCCTGTCGTTGACGGGATGGACGCAAGGCGGCTGACAAACCTTGGAGCGGGCCGCGACCCCCGGCGCGCGACGCCTGTTCGCTCGCGACGTGGACGCGCTTGAATTCCTCGACGGCGGCACGGCGCGCGGCCAGCCGCGCGGCCGGATCGGGCGCGGGCGCCTGCTGCTGCAACTGCTTTTCGAGCGATGAATGGTTCATACGCTTTCGCTCACCCGTGCTTCACGCTTGCTCATGTGCCGGCGAATGGTGTGGATGCGCCAGGAGATCGTGGACTCCGATACGCCGAGCACGGCGCCCGCTTCCGCGTGGCTCATGCCTTCGGCGTGCACCA
>DASSRK010000061.1:0-10118 GCA_035701825.1 Steroidobacteraceae bacterium | reverse complement strand
CCCGGGCGCCAACATCAACTACGTCACCGGCCACGCGGTGTTCGAAGCCACGCACGGCACCGCGCCCAAGTACGCCGATCTCGACCAGGTGAACCCGGGCTCGGTGATCCTTTCGGGCGAGATGATGCTGCGCTACATGGGCTGGACCGAGGCCGCGGACGCGATCATCTCGGCGATGGACAAGACCATCGGCCAGAAGGTCGTGACCTACGACTTCGCGCGCCTCATGGAGGGCGCGACCAAGGTGAAATGCTCGGAATTTGGCGACGCGCTGATCCGCAACATGTGAGCTGACGCCCGATTCATCCCACCGACGCCGGCCCTTTGGCCGGCGTTTTCCGTTGTGGGGGCTGGACCCGCGGCAATCATTTCTTCCCGTCGATATTCGCCGCCAGGAACGTCTCCAGCTTCGTCAGCAGCGTCTCGCGCCATTCGGCGCGCGTCAGCGAGTGATTGCCATTCTTGATGATGACCACTTCCGGCTTGCCCGAGAGCGCGCGCGCCATGGACGTGCTCTGTTCGACCGCCACGCGATAATCGTCGTCGCCGTGCACGAACAGCACGGGGATCGTGATCTTGCCGGCATTGCGCCGGGGTGAACCCGCCTTGAGCTCGTCGTCATCGGTGCCGAGCACCTGCTCCATCGATTTGCGGCCGAGATAAAACCGCACGTCCTCGCGCGCCAGGGCGCGCAGGTCCGATACGCCGGCGATGCTCACCGCGCAGTTGTACAGATCGGGCTCGCGGGCCGCGCTCATCAGCGCGGCATAGCCACCGTAGCTCCAGCCGACGATGCAGGTGCGCGCCGGATCGGCGATGCCCTCGGATATCGCCCACCGGGTCGCGGCCGTGATGTCATCGACCATCACCGTGCCCCAGTGCTGCAGCCCGGCCTCGTACCAGTCCCAGCCGTACCCGGTCGAGCCGCGGAAGTTCACCTGCAAGACGGCATAGCCCCGGCTCGCCATGAACTGCACCATGAAATCCCAGCCCCAGCTGTCGCGGGCGTGCGGACCGCCGTGTGGATAGACCACCAGCGGCACCTTCTTCCCATCGCTGCCCACCGGCAGGGTCAGGTAGCCAGGCAGCGTGGCGCCGCCGGGCCCGGGGATCTTGACCGGCTTCATGCGCGCGTATTGCCGGGCGGGCAACTGGGGATTCCCGTTCCCGATGCGTCTCAGCTTCTTCTCCTGGCGATCCAGCACCAGGTATTCGGGCGGCCGCACGTCGGTGACCGACTTGATCAGCACGATGTTTCCGTCGCGCGAAGTGCCCAGCACGGAGTTGTCGGCGCCGGGCAGGCTGGCGTCGATGGTCGCGTACACCGCCGCGGCCTCGTCGTCGAAAATGAAACGCTTGCGGCGTTCGGCTTCCACCTCGAAGCCGACCAGGCGCCGGTCCGCCGGCCAGACGATCGGATCGCCGATGTCCACGAAGTCGTTGGCGAGCAGCAGCTTGCGATCTGCCTTCTCGGCGAGGTCCATGTCGTAGATCGCGTTGCGGCCCTGGTAGTTCGCGGAGATCAGCAAGGAACCCGGCTTGGGTCCGAAGCCCACGACGTGGAAGTTGGCCCCGCCGAAATCCCACTTGGCGAGCGTGCGCCACTCGTCCTGTGCGCTGTCACGCGTGATGAACAGCGAGCGGCGATCGTCGGAGCCCGAGCCGAAGCGCACCACGCCGGCCGGGTCGATGAGCCAGTTGAGGACCGGGGGGTACGCTCGCTGCACCACGCTCTTGCTGCCGTCATACACATCGAGCGACCACACGGCCGGCGTGACTCCGCGCTCGTCGGCGAGCTGGATGAGCACGTGCTTGGGATCGTCCACCTGGTAGTCGAGGATGCGGTCCTGGAACTGGCTCAGGTTGTGATTGCTGTTCTGCTCCAGCATGTTCTGGAACAGCATGTGCGGCTTCGGCTTGCCGACCGCATCGACCGCGACCAGCCGCGTCGTGGGGTATGGCTGCCCGGCGCTGAAGTCCGTGCCGATGAGGCCGCACAACACGCGCACGTCCGACTTGAACCCGCAACGGTAGACCTCGAACCGGTCGACGGTGGCGGGCATGAGGCCATGGACTTCCTTGGATGCGAGGTCGAGCGAGACCAGGATGCGCTCGTTCGAGTTGCGCACGACCATCACGACCCGGCGACCGTCCGGCGACAGCGCGGGGTCGCCATAGTCGATCTCGGCGGCGAACGCGGCCACCGGAGGCGGTTCATCCGCGGCCTTGCCCGCGCCGCTCGCGAACACGGCGGCGCACGCCACGCTCCACAGCGCCACGACGGGCAGCTTCCGGTTTTTCATCGGGTCTCCTGGTTGTTGGCGGCGAGAAATGCCTCGAGCCGGGTGAGGAGCGTCTCGCGCCATTCGTAGCGCGACAACGCGTGGTTGCCTTCCTTGATCACCACCAGCTCGTATTTCTTGCCGGCGCGATCGAGGGCGCGCGCCATGGCGCGGCTGTGCTCGACCGCGACCTGGATGTCGGCGTCGCCGTGCACCATCAGCACCGGCGCCTTGATCTTCTCGGCCGCGCGCAGCGGCGAGCCGGCCTTGAGTTCGTCGTTGTCGGTGCCGAGCGTGTACTCGGCGCGTTTGCGGCCGCCGTAGAAGCGCGCGTCCTCGCGCGCCAGCGCGCGCAGGTCCGAGACGCCCGCGATGCTGACCGCGCACGTGTAGAGGTCCGGCTCGCGCGTCGCGCTCATCAGCGCGGCGTACCCGCCATAGCTCCAGCCCGCGATGCAGACGTGCGCAGGATCGGCGATGCCCTCGGCAATCGCCCAGCGCGTGGCCGCCGTGATGTCGTCGACCATCACCGTGCCCCAGTTGCGCAGGCCGGCCTCGTACCACTCCCAGCCGTAGCCGATGGAGCCGCGAAAATTCACCTGCAGCACCGCGTAGCCGCGACTCGCCAGGAACTGCACCATGAAGTTGAAACCCCAGGAGTCGCGCGCGTGCGGGCCACCGTGCGGATACACCACCAGCGGCACTTTCCTGCCGCTCGAACCGACCGGCAGCGTGAGATATCCCGGCAGCATGACCCCGTCGGGTCCCTTGATCCTCACCGGCTTCATGCGCGCGAGCGGCGCCTGCGCCAGCGCCGGGTTGGCGCTGCCGATCCTGCTCATGCGCTTTTCGCGCACGTTGAACAGGTAGTAGGCGGTGGGGCTCACGTCGCGGTACGAGGCGATCAGCAGCTTGTTGCCGTCGCGCGAGGCGCCGATCACCTGGTTGTCGGCATCCTTGAGCACGCTGTCTATCAACTCGTACTGCGCGCGCGCCTCGTCGTCGATCAGCTTGCGCTGCGGCATGTCGGTGTCGTAGCGGAAGCCGACGATGCGGCCGTCGGTCGGCCAGTAGATGGGCTCTTCGACGTCGACGTCGTCGTCCGCGAACAGCAGTTGCCGGTCGCTCTTCTCGGTGAGGTCCATCTGGAACACCGCGGAGCGGCCCTGGTGGTTCGCGGTGACCAGCAGGGTGCCGGCCGTCGGCCCGAAGCCGACCACGTCGAAGTCCGCCTCCCCCAACCCCCACCGGGCGAGCGTGCGCCACTCGGCATCGGCCGAATCGCGCGTGATGTACGTGGCCTGGTCCTTGTCGTACCCGGCGCCGAAGCGCACCACGCCGGCGCGATCCGCGTTCCAGGAGAGGATCGGGTAGTGAGAACGCAGCGTCGTCTTCAGCGCGCCCGTGTAGACGTCGAGCGACTGCACGGCCGGGAAGGGTCCGCTTTCGCCGCTGAGCTCGATCAACACGTGCCTCGGGTCGTCGACCTGCCAGTCGAGCACGCGGTCCTGGAACTGCGAGGCCCAGCCCTTGGTGCTGTTCTGCACGAGCACGCGCGGCTTGCCCTGGCCGGTCGCATCCATGGAAATCAGCCGCGTGACCGGATACGGCTGGCCATCGCCGTCGAATTGCGTGCCGCTCAGGCCGCACAGCACCCGGTCATCGGACTTGAACCGGCACCAGGTGACTTCGAATTCCTCGGTCGCCGCCGTCATGAGCGCCGTGCTCTTGCGCAGCACGGTATCGAGCGCCACCACGGCGCGCGTGCCCTGGACACGCTTGACGAACACCACGAGATCGCCGTTGGGTGACAGCGAAGGCAGGCTGAAATCCGTATCGGCGGCGAAATCCGCGATCGCCGGTGGCGCGGCCGCCGCGGGTACGGCGCAGCACAGCGCGGCCGCGAGCAACGGCAGTCCGAGAGTCCTCACCCAATCCTCCCCGGGGCGGCCAAACTACCGCCGGCACGACGTGGAACGCGGCGATGGTGGCATCCGCGCCGGTGGCTGACAAGCCGCGCGGTGACGCCGCTAGGGAGCGGTGATGCTCAGCAGCCCGCCGAGCAGCTCCTTCACGCACGGGTCGCGGCGCACGTCGTCGAGCGCGGCTGGAACCACTCCAGCCTCCTCGGCGGCGTGCTCGAGCACGCCCGGGGCGCAGAACTCGGGCGAGATCAGTTCCAGCGCGAACAGCCGCGCCAAATACACGGTGGTCGCGTCGGCCGCGACGCCCGGGAAATCGCTCAGGCGGCGCCACTCCGCGGCGGTCGCCGCGGCACGCGGCGGCACCTGCCAGGCGCGCACGGCGCGCTCCAGCTGCGCGGCGCCGTGCTCGAGGCACAGTTCGGCCTTGCCGGCGCCGTCGAGGCGCATCCGCAACGCGTACTCGACCGCGCCGATCGCGCGGATGGTCAGCAGGTCGCCGAGCCGGTGCAGCAGCCCGGCCAGCGCGCTGGAATGCGGATCGCCGCCGACGCGCGGCGCGAGCCGCCAGGCGAAGGCCGCGGTGACGACGCACTCGTTCCACAACGCGCGCAATTCCGCGGAGCGTGCCGGCGCCGTGCACAGCAGGCGCGACATGTGCACCAGGCGCAGGTCGACCGCGGAGCCGTGGCCCAGCGCGGTGCCGGCATCGAACTGGTTCCATTCGAAGGGAGAATGCGGGATCTCGCGCAGTTGTTCGCGGATCTCTGCCCCGATCGCGCGGCGTGCATCCAGCGCATCGCTGGCGGCCGTCTTCGTTCTATTCAACATAAACTCACAGCATTGGAAGCCGCGATATTTTCGCGGCTCGCGGCGAGTCCTGCTGTGACGCGGTTCCGTTAAGAGGCGAGTGCCTGGTCGATGTCCGCGATCAGGTCCCCGACATCCTCGAGCCCGATCGACAGGCGCACCGTGCCGGGCCCGATGCCCGACACGCGCACCTGCTCGGCGGTGAAATCGCGGCTGCCGACCAGCTGCGGCGGCATGACCAGCGACTCGGTGCTGCCGAGGCTCGCGGTGAGCGCGAACAGCTTGAGGGCCTCGCTGAAGCGGCGCGCGGCATCGCTGCCCTGCTTCAGGTCGAACGTGACCACGGTGCCCGCGTCTCGCATCTGCTTTTTCGCGAGCTCCGCCTGCGGGTGGTCCGGCAGCCCCGGGTAATGCACGCGCGCCACCGCCGGGTGCGCCGCCAGGTGCTCGGCGATGGCCTGCGCGGCGCGCGTCTGCTCGCGGTAACGCACGAAATAGGTCTTGAGCCCGCGCTGGATCAGGAACGCCGCGTGCGGGTCGAGCAGCGCGCCGAGCACCGAGAAATCCGGGCGCATGCCGTCGATGAGCTCGTGCCGCCCGATGACCGCGCCGCCCATCACGTCACCGGTGCCGGAGGCGTACTTGGTCAGGCTGTGCACGAACAAATCGACGTCGTACTCGCCGTGCTGGTGGAACCCCGCGAAGGTGTTGTCCATGACGGCGAGCGCGCCGTGGCGGTGCGCGAGTTCGACCAGCCGCTCGACGTCGGCCACCTTGGTGACCGGGTTGGTGGGACTCTCGAACATCACCAGGCGCGTGGGCCGCGAGGCCAGCACGTTCTCCACGCCAGGCAAATCTTCCAACGACAGCAGCGTGTGCTCGACGCCGAAGCGCGCCAGCAGCCGCCGGATGATGTTGCGCGTCGGCCCGTAGGTCTCGATGAAGCACAGCACGTGGTCGCCGGCGCGCGTCAGGGCGATCAACGTCTGCGCGATGGCGTTGACGCCCGAGGCGGTGGCGATGCAGTCGTCCCGGCCCTGCAGCGCGGCCAGCGTCAGCTCGAGCTGGCGCGTGGTCGGGTTGCTGGCGCGCATGTAGAAGTAGCCCGGCTTCTCGCCGCGCAGCATGCGCAGCGTCTCGTCGATGGTCTCGAACTCGTACTTGACGCTCTGGTAGATAGGCGCGATGACCGGCTGGTTGCCCTGCGGGGGCGCGGTCTCGGGCGGGTGGTTGACCAGCGTGGGCTTCTTCATGCTGCAGCGGATGCTACTGCAACGAGAAGACGTCGGCGTCGAGATGCGCGGGGAACCGGTCGCGCCACTCGCGCAGCGCGTCCGGGTCGACGGGCACCGTCACCACCAGCGGCTTGTCGCCGAGATCGGCGAGCGGCTGGCCGGTGAAATCCAGCAGCACGCTGTCGCCGGCGTGCGCGACGCCGTTGCCATCGTCGCCGATGCGGTTCACGCCGGCCACGAAGGCCTGGTTCTCGATGGCGCGCGCGCGTAGCAGCGTCGACCAGGCATAACGGCGCGCCGCCGGCCAGTTCGCCGAGTAGATGAGCAGGTCGTAGTCGAGCTCCGGCCGGCGCCGGCTCCACACCGGGAAGCGCAGGTCGTAGCACACCAGCGGGCACAGCCGCAGGCCGCGCCACTCGATGATCAGCGCGTGCTCGCCGCTCTCGAACTGGCGGTGCTCGCCGGCCATGCGGAACAGGTGGCGCTTGTCGTACCAGTAGGTCGGGCCGCCCGGCAGCGCCAGCATGAAGCGGTTGAAGTAGCGGCCGCCGTCGTTGACCGCCACGCTGCCGCCGACCGCGGCGTCGAGCAACTGCGCCTGCTCCAGCAGCCAGGCGCGCGTCTCGCCGTCGGCGGCCTCGGCCCATTGCCGCGGCTTGAGGGTGAAGCCGGTGGTGAACATCTCCGGCAGGATCACCAGGTCGGTGCTGCCGGCGAGCGGCGCCAGCAAGGCGGCGAAATGCGCGCGGTTCGCGGCCGCGTCCTGCCAGGCCAGCGGCTGCTGCAACAGGGAGATGCGAAAGGACACGTTTTACCCCGGGCGCCGTTGCGCGGTGGTGTAGGCGGTGATCCGCGCGGCGGCCTCGACAAGTGTCTCGTCACGCTTGGCTACGCACAAGCGGACGATGCGCATGCCCGCCGGCGGCTCGCGGTAGAACGGCGACAGCGGGATCACCGCCACCTTGGCATCGTTGATCAGCCGCTCGGTGAATTCCACGTCGCTGCAGTCGGCGAGCTCGCCGCCCAAGCCCGAGTAGTCGGCGAGCTGGAAGTAGCTGCCCTGCGCCGGCGGCATCGACAGGCCGCTGTCGGCCAGCCTCGCGCGCAGCAGGTCGCGCTTGGCGCTGAAGAACGCGCCCACCCCGCGCGCCGCCTGCGGCTGGCGCTCCAGGTACAGCCGGATGCCTTCCTGCAGCGGCGCCGCGATGCTGAAGGCGTTGAACTGGTGCACCTTGCGCAGCTCGCGCGTGAGGTCCGGGGGCGCGACGCAGTAACCCACGCGCCAGCCGGTGATGTGCAGCGTCTTGCCGAACGAATACACCGCGAAGCTGCAGTCCTTCAGCCCCGGGTGGTTCATCACCGACTGGTGCCGGCGGCCGTCGTACAACACGTGTTCGTAGACTTCGTCGGCCAGTACGGTGATCGGCCGCTCGTGCGCCGCGCGTTCCCGCGCGATGGCGGCGAGCTGGTCGAGGTCCGCGGCCGTGGCGACGGTGCAGGCCGGGTTGTGCGGATTGTTGACGACGATGAGGCGGGTGCGAGGGGACATCAGGCTCCGCACCCGGTCCCAGTCGTAGCGGAAATCCGGCGCCGCCAGCGGCACGTGGATGCAGCGGCCCCCGGCCAGGCGGATTGCCGGGTCGTAGGCGTCGTAGGCCGGGTCGAACACGATGGCCTCGTCACCCGGCCCGACCACCGCCTGGATGGCGGAGTAGATAGATTCGGTGCCCCCGCAGCTCACGGTGATCTCGGTTTCGGGATCGACCTCGCGGCCGCCGGACGCGCGGATACCCGCGGCAATCGCCGCGCGCAGGCGCACGTTGCCTTCCATGGGAGCGTACTGGTTGAAACCGGCCTCGAGGGCCTCGGTCACGCAGGCGGCGAGCTGCGGATCGATCGGGTAGTCGGGGAAGCCCTGGCCCACGTTGACCGCGCCCTGCTCGCTGGCGCGGCGCGACATCACGGTGAAGATCGTGGTGCCGACGTCGGGCAGTTTGGATTCGGTTCGGCGACCGGTGCTCATCTGCGTTTACGCGAGCCGCCGCGCACCCCCGTACGCGGCGCCTGCGTTGGACGCCTCTAGATCACTTCTTCTTGGAGCGCTTCGCCTTGCGGGCGAGTTTCTTCTGCACGCCGGCCGGCTGGTCGATGAAGCGGAAGCGGATACCCTCCACCATCGCCTTGTACTTCACGGCGCCGGTGGAACGTCCGAGCTCCTTGGCAGCGAGTCGCGCGGACATCTTTGCCTTGGCGAGCGCGCGCATCTTCTTGAGATCCGCGGGCGTCCATGGAGCGTTGTGCTTACGGGCTGATTTGGCCATTGGTCGAATCCTCGTCAATATCGATGGTGGAAGTGTATCAGTAGTTAGCCGGAAGCGGCCATCTGTTCCTCGCGTTTGCGGCGTTGTTCCTGGCGGCGCATCAGGAACGCCGACAGGATCACACCACAGGCCACTATCAGCACCATGACGGTTGCCAAAGCGTTCACGACCGGTTTGACCCCTAGTCGAACGCGAGAAAATATGACCATCGGGAGCGTGTTGGACCCGGGTCCGGAGACGAATTGCGTCACCACGACGTCGTCCCATGAAAGGGTGAAGGCCAGCAGCCAGCCGGACAGGATGGCGGGCAGGATCAGCGGCAGGGTGATGCGGAAGAACACCTTGGCGGGGCGCGCGCCGAGGTCGAGCGCCGCCTCTTCCAGCGAGTCGTCGAAGCCCGCGAGGCGCGACTGCACCACCACCGTGACATAAGCCATGGTGAAGGTGATGTGCGCGATGGTGATGGTCGCCACGCCGCGGTCGAACTGCACCCCGAACAGGTGGCGGAAAACCTCTTCCATGGACACGAACAGCAGCAGCATCGACAGGCCGGTGATGACTTCCGGCATGACCAGGGGGGCAGTAGTAAGGCCTTGGAGCAGCGCGCGGCCCTTGAACGGCCCGAAGCGCGCCAGCACCAGGCCGGCGATCGTGCCGAGCGCCACTGCGCCGGTGGCCGACATGGCCGCGACGCGGATCGACAACCAGGCGGCATCGAGGATCTGCTGGTCGCCCACCAGCTCGCCGTACCACTTCAGGGTCGGCGAGTCCTGCCAGTTCCACACCGTCACCGAGCGCGAGTCGTTGAACGAGAACACGATCATCGACAGGATCGGGACATAGAGGAACGCGAACCCGAGCCAGAGCACCGTCCGGCTGAACAGCCCGCCCTTCATCGCCGCGTCCTCATCGTTTCTGCGCCTGCAGTTCTTTGTTCTGGAAGTGCTGGAAAATCATGATCGGCACCACCAGCAGCAGCAGCATCACGATGGCCACGGCGCTCGCCTTGGGCCAGTCGCGGTTGAGGAAGAATTCGTCGGACAGCAGCTTCGCGATCATCAGCTGGTCGGTGCGGCCGAGCAGCGACGGGATCACGTACTCACCCACCGCGGGAATGAACACCAGCAGCGATCCGGCCACGATGCCCGGGAACGATAGTGGCAGCGTGATCCGCGTGAACGCGCGTACCGGGCTCGCGCCGAGGTCGGAGGCCGCCTCGAGCAGCGTGAGATCGTGCTTCTCGAGGTTCGAATACAGCGGCAGGATCATGAACGGCAGGTAGGAATAGACGATGCCGATGTACACGGCGAAGTTCGTGTTCATCATCGCGAGCGGCTCGTCGATGATGCCGAGCCCGCGCAACACCTGGTTGATGACCCCGTCGGTCTTGAGAAGGCCTATCCACGCGTACACGCGCAGCAGGAACGACGTCCAGAACGGCAGTATCACCAGCATCAGGAAGACGTTGCGGTAGGTAGGCTCGGCGCGCGCGATCGCGTAGGCCATCGGGTAGCCGATGCACAGGCACAACAGCGTGGAAATCGCCGC
>DASSRK010000060.1:0-13967 GCA_035701825.1 Steroidobacteraceae bacterium | reverse complement strand
TTCTCGAGCACCAGCGAGCGAGCCTCGATGCCGCGCGCCGCGAGCAGGCCGCGCACCGCGTCCGCGCCGCGCGCCGGGTTGCCCGGCTGGCCGCCGGCCGCGCCCATGGTGAGGAACAGCTGCTGGGTCATCACGTTGTTGGAGTACTTGTTGATGTCGCGGATCAGCAGCGCGAGCGGCGCGGATTCCTGCGTCGCCACCAGGCGCGCCGTGGGCGGCACCGCCCCCTCGCGCACCTTGCCCACCCACGCGCCGCCCTGCCGCTCCCACAGCGCGCGGAACACCGCCGCGAAGTAGCCGGTGTGCTCGAGCGCGCCCAGGTAGATGGCGCGCTCGCCGCAGGCCAGTGGATAGGCGCCGCCGATGCGGATGTTCATCGGGTCGGCGTAGTCTGCCTTCAGCCGCCCGCGCCAGTCGCCGCAGCCGCCGTCGACCGCGGGCACCATGCGCGGGTACTTCATGCCCGCGACCTCGGGCACCACCATCACGCGCGCGACGCGCGCGGCCGTGTCGGGCACGAAGGTCAGCGCGATCGACTTGAAGTTCACCAGCAGCGCGTCGGGACCGACGTTGTAGGCGCGGCCTTCCTCGCCGTCGAACTGCGCCGGGTCGTGCGGCAGCGGATCGAACAGCGACTTGTCGAGCACCAGGTCGCCGCGGATCTCGCGGATGCCGAAGCCGCGGATGCGGGTGGCGAGTTGCCACAGGTTCTCGATCACCAGGTGCGGATCGCCGCCGCCGCGCACGTACAACGTGCCGCGCAGCACGTCGCCGGCCAGCGGCCCCTCGGCCAGCACGTCGGTGTGGAAGGTGAACGCCGGGCCTAACAAGTGCAGCGCCGAGTACGTGGTCACCAGTTTCATGGTGCTGGCGGGGTTCATCGGCTTCTGGCCGTTGGCGGCGAATGCCAGGCTGCCGCCATCGAGCGGCAGCACCACCGCGCCCGCGGCGTCGGCGGGAATGCGCGCGGCGGCCAGCTTCGCGAGATACAGCGACGGGGAAGTTTCCGGAACCCTGGCGGCGGCGGGCGACTGCGCGGACGCCGGCGCCAGCGCCAGGCAGGTGACGAGGACCATCGCCGGCAGGTGCACGGGAAAGGCGCGCGATCGATGCATGCGGCAAGTGTGCCGGCTCCGCGCCGACAAGCCCAGATTCCGTTTGATTGGAGGGGACACCGGGCCGCGCGCTGGGTTAGATTCTCGCGTCCGCCGTGGGGGAGGTCCCGCTCTTGATGCGTCCGATGCGCCGCGCCGCCGTGGCCGGCATTGCTGCTGTCTTCCTGTCCTGCGCAGGACATGCCGCCGAGCAGGCGCTGTCGCGGCCCGAAGCGCTGCTGAAGAAGATGACCCTGGACGAGAAGATCGGCCAACTGGTGCAGCGTGCCGGCGGGCGCAGCAAGGCGCTGAACTCCAGGCTCGATGCCACCGAACTCGACCGCGTGCGCGCCGGCGGCGTCGGCTCGTACCTGCACGTGGCCGGCGCCGAGCCGCTCGGCAAGCTGCAGAAAGTCGCGGTCGAGGAATCGCGCCTCGGCATCCCGCTGCTGTTCGCCATGGACGTGGTGCACGGCTACCGCACCATTTTCCCGGTGCCGCTGGCGCTCGCCGCCACCTGGGCACCCGAGGCCGAGGAACGCGCCGCGCGCGTCGCCGCCGAGGAGGCCACCGCGGCCGGCCTGCACTGGACCTTCGCGCCGATGATCGACGTCGCGCGCGATCCGCGCTGGGGCCGCATCGTCGAGGGCGCGGGCGAGGATCCGTACCTCGGCGCGCGCATGGCGGTCGCGCAGGTGGCCGGCTACCAGGGCGGCAACACGCTGCGTCCCGGCTCGCTGATGGCCACCGCCAAGCACTTCGGCGCCTACGGCGCGGCGATCGGCGGGCGCGACTACAACACCGCCGACCTGTCCGAGCGCACGCTGCAGGAGGTCTATCTACCGCCGTTCTACGCCGCGGCGCGCGCCGGCGCCGGCTCGTTCATGGTGGCGTTCAACGACATCGCCGGCGTGCCCACCACCGCCAACCGCGAGCTGCTGCGCGGCACGCTGCGCGAGCGCTGGGGCTGGCAGGGCCTCATGGTGTCGGACTGGGGCTCGATCGGCGAGCTGCTGAACCACGGCGTGGCCGCGAACCGCGCCGAGGCCGGCGTACTCGCGCTCGACGCCAGCGTCGACATGGACATGATCAGCGGCGTGTACGCCGATGACCTCAGGGCCGCGATCGAGAAGGACCCGGCCCGCGTCAAACTACTCGACGAGGCGGTGCTGCGCATCCTGCGAGTCAAGGAGCAGCTCGGCCTGTTCGACAAGCCCATGCAGTACCACGACGTCGAGCGCGAGGCGCGCGAGCTTCTCGCCCCCGAACACCGCGAGGCGGCGCGCGCCGTGGCGCGCCAGTCGATCGTGCTGCTCAAGAACGAGGGCGGGCTGCTGCCGCTGGATCCCGGCAAGCTCAGGAGCATCGCGGTGATCGGCGCCCTGGCCACCGACGCGCTGTCGTCGCTCGGCTCGTGGCGCGCGCAGGGCAAGGCCGACGACGTGGTCACCGTGCTCAAAGGCATCGGTGCCGCGCTGCCGCCGCGCGTGAAGCTGCTGTCCGCGCCGGGCGCCGATCCGCGCACCACCGATCTCACGGACATCCCGGCGGCGGTCAAGCTCGCGAAGTCGGCCGACGTCGTGGTGCTGATGATCGGCGAGGATTTCGACCTGTCGGGCGAAGCGCGCAGCCGCTCGTCGCTCGAGCTGCCGCCGAGCCAGCTCGAGCTGGCGCGCGCCATCCTCGGCACCGGCAAGCCGGTGATCGTGCTGCTCGCCCACGGCCGCCCGCTCGCGCTGCAGGAACTAACGGAAAAAGCTTCGGCCATCGTCGAGACCTGGATGCTGGGCATCGAAGCAGGCAACGCGGTCGCGGACGTGCTGTTCGGGAAATACTCGCCGGCCGGACGGCTGCCGGCCGCGTTCCCGCGCACCAGCGCCGCGGTGCCCTACTACTACTCGGCCAACCCGACCGGCCGTCCCGCGGACCCGGATCTCGCCAAGGACACGGTGCGCTACCACGATCTGCCGATCACGCCGCTGTTCGCCTTCGGTCATGGCCTGTCGTACACCGAGTTTCGCTACACGGATCTCGCGCAGAGCGCGGCGGCGGTCGGTCCCGAGGAGCGCATCGACATCTCGGTCACCGTGGAGAACATCGGCAAGGTCGCCGGCGATGAAGTCGTGCAGCTGTACGTGCGCGACCCGGTGGCCTCGGTGTCGCGCCCGGTGCTCGAGCTGCGCGGCTTCAAGCGCATCGAGCTCGGCGCCGGCCAGCGCAAGCGCGTGACCTTCAGCCTGACGCCCGAGCAGCTGGCGTTCTGGAGCCCGCGCGGCCAGTGGCTGGTGGAAGCCGGCCGCGTCGATTTCTGGATTGGCGCCTCGTCCGCGGACCTGCGCGCCAACGGCTCCTTCGAAATCACCCGGACCCATGCGGGCACCGCGCCGGCCGCGGCGCTGCCGACGCGGGTCATCGTCACGAACAACTAGTCAGGGGGTTCCATGTTGAAGTTGCGCGCCACCGGCCTGGTGGCATTGATCACGGTGTGCACCGCCGCCTGCGGCGATCCACCCGCGCCGACTCCGGCGCCCGCCGCCGAATCGGCGCCCGCCGCGGCCGCGCCCACGGTCATCGCCGAGGCGCGCATCGATCGCTGGGATCCGGCGATGGACGCCATCGTGCCGCCGGACGCGAAGATCGAGAAGATCGCCGAGGGCTTCGGCTGGGCCGAAGGTCCCCTGTGGATCAAGTCGGGCGGCTACCTGCTGTTCACCGACGTGCCCGGCAGCAAGATGTGGAAGTGGTCGGAACAAGGCGGACTCGAGAAATTCCTCGATCCGTCCGGCGCGGCGAGCTATGACGCCAACGTCTGGCGCGAGACCGGCGCCAATGGCCTCGCGATCTACGACGACAACAGCATCCTGCTCGCCGACAGCGGCAATCGCGGCATCCAGCGCCTCGACCTCGCCACCAGGACCAAGACACCCGTGGCGATGAGCTTCGAGGGCAAGAAGTTCTCGAGCCCCAACGACGTGGTGATGATGAAGAACGGCGTGGTGTTCTTCACCGATCCGCCGTACGGCTTCAAGAAGTTCGACGCCGCGCCGGAGAAGGAGATCGCCTTCAACGGCGTGTACCGCGTCGGCAAGGACGGCACGGTCACCGCCATCGAGAAGGAGCTCACCCGTCCCAACGGCGTCGCGCTGTCACCCGACGAAGGCATCCTGTACGTGGCGCAGTCCGAGGGCACCAAGGCCATCATCAACGCGTACTCGCTCGACAAGGACGGCAACGTCACCGGCAAGAAGCTGTTCCTCGACGTCACCGACCTCGTGGCGCCCGACGCACCCGGCGCGCCCGACGGCCTCACGGTGGCCGAGGACGGCACCGTGTTCACCAGCGGCCCGGGTGGCATCCTGGTGGTCTCGAAGGACGGCAAGCGCCTCGGCCGCATCTGGGATGGCAAGCAGACCGCCAACTGCGCGTTCGGCGACGACGGCAGGACGCTCTACATGACCTCCAGCAACTTCGTGGCGCGCATCCGCGTCAACCTCAAGGGCGCGGGCTTCTGACGCCGGCCGAGTAGTTAGTCGGGGGAGGTGCGATGGAGATCTGGTACGTCTTCGGCTCGATCGTGCTGCTGGTGCTGTTGATCAGTTGGGGCAGGATCCAGCCGTTCCTGGCCTTCCTGGTCGCCTCGTCGGTGGCGGCCGTGCTGCTCGGGCTGCCGGCGGAGAAGGTGCCCGGCGTGCTCGAGAAGGGCATCGGCAACCTGCTGGGCGGCCTGCTCGGCATCGTCTGCATCGGCGCCATGTTCGGCAAGCTCGTGGCCAACAGCGGCGCGGCGCAGAAGATCGCCATGGTGCTGATGCGCGCCTTCGGCGAGAAGAACCTCACCTGGGCGCTGATGTTCACCGGTTTCGTGGTCGGCATCCCGCTGTTCTACAACGTCGGCTTCGTGCTGCTGGTGCCGCTGGTGTTCTCGGTGGTGCAACAGACCAGGGTTCCGCCCATCTACCTCGGCATCCCGCTGTTCGCCTCGCTGTCGGTCACGCACGGCTACCTGCCGCCGCACCCCGCGCCCACCGCCATGCTGCCGCTGTTCGGCGCCGACATGGGCCGGACGCTGATGTACGGCCTGGTGGTGGCGCTGCCGGCGATGATCTGCGCGGGCCCGCTATACGCGCGCCTGTTCCGCAACGTGAAGTCGAACCCGGTCACGCTGTTCGTCGCGCCGCTGCGGCCCGAGTCCGAGCTGCCGAGCGCCTTCAACTGCTTCGCCAGCGCGCTGCTGCCGGTGGCGATCATCGCGCTGTCGATGGCCGTGCCGCTGGCGCCGCCGGGGCTGCAGTCGGCGCTGAAGTTCTGGACCAACCCGCTGATCGTGATGCTGCTCGGCCTGGCCGTCGCCACCTGGACGCTCGGCCTGTCGCGCGGCATGAAACTGCAGCAGCTGATGGACGACTACGGCAACTCGGTCAAGGACATCGCGGTGATCCTGCTGATCATCGCGGGCGCCGGCACGCTGAAAGAGGTGTTCGTGGCCACCGGCGTCGACCAGAACATCTCCGACCTGCTCACCGGCATCTCCATCGATCCGCTGGTGCTCGGCTGGCTGATCGCGGGCGTGATCCGCGTGTCGCTGGGTTCGGCCACGGTCGCCGGCATGACCGCCGCCGGGCTCATGGCGCCGGTGGTCGCCAACACGCACGTCGATCCGCAGCTCATGGTGCTGGCGATCGGCGCGGGTAGTTTGATGTTCTCGCACGTCAACGATTCGGGTTTCTGGATGGCGAAGGAATACTTCAACCTGTCCATCAAGGAGACCATCCTGAGCTGGACGCTCATGGAGGGCATCGTCGGGATCGTGGGCATCATCGGCGTGCTGGTCCTGGAGCGCTTCATCACCTGAGCCGCGCCTGCGCCGCCGCGGCCGGCGGCGGAACTGCGTCACGCCCGCCTGCGAGTCGCACCTACGGGGCGGCGTGCGCCGGCCCGCATTGTTGCGACCTCAAGCAACGACATTCCGTCACATGTGCGCGACCTTGCGCGCATGCCCGAGACGCCCAGGCCACGCGGCAAGATCCACCCGCTGCGCGATGCGCTGCTGGCGGCCGTCTGCACCTTCGTGGTTTCCGTGACCGGTCTCAGCATCCTGTACGTGCGCGCGCGCGACGCGCAGGTGGAGGCGGTGCGCAGCGAGCTCCTGCAGCTGGCGCGTGCCACGGCGGCGCAGGTCGATGGCGACCTGCTCGCGACCCTGGTCTCGCCCACGCAGCAGGGAAGTCCCGAACACCTGAAGTTGCTCGAGCCGCTGGCGCGCGTGCACCGCGCCACGCATGACATCTACTCGGTGTACACGGGTGTGTATCGCGACGGGCGCATCTACTGGGTGCTCGACAGCACCTACCTGTATCGCGCGCCGGGCCACGACCAACCGCCGGACCCCATCATGGCGCTGTACGAGGAGCGCGACGCGGTCTATGAGGCCGCGTTCCGCGATGGCCTCGAATACACCGATCCCGGGCCGCGACTCAGCAGCGACGATCACAGCTACCTGAGCGCGGCCGCGCCCATCCACGACAGCAAGGGCGCGCTCGTCGGCATGCTCGGGCTCGACATGGTGCTCGACAAGCTGGACGAACGCATCGCGTCGATCCGCAGCGTCCTCGGCATCGCGCTGGTGGTGATCACGCTGTTGTCGATCGGCGCCGGCGCGATGGCGCACCGCCTGCGATTGTTCGCCGCGGCCATCGTCGCCAAGATGCGCAAGGCGCGCGCCGACGCGGAACGTAATGCCGCGGCCGCCGAGGCGGCCAACCGCGCCAAGGCGAGCTTCCTCGCCATGATGAGCCACGAGATCCGCACGCCGATGAACGGCGTGCTGGGAGTCGCCGACCTGCTGCGCGCGCGATTGACGGATCCCGAGCAGAAGAAGCTGCTGGACATCCTGGCGGGCAGCGGCGAATCGCTGCTGCGGATCATCAACGACATCCTCGATTTCTCGAAGATCGAAGCGGAGAAGCTCGAGTTGCGCCCGGTGGCCTTCGAGCTCGCCGGCCTGCTGGGCGACATCGACGCGTTGCTCGGCTTGCAGGCGCGCGACAAGCACATCCGCTTCGTGCTCGACGCGGAGGCGGGGCTGCCCGTCGCGGTCAGCGGCGACCGGCAACGCCTCTCGCAGGTGTTGCTCAATCTCGGCAACAACGCGGTGAAGTTCACCGACCACGGAGAAGTGCGGCTGCGGGTGCGCCAGGTGCAGGACGCCGGGGGCGGCACGCTCATCGAGTTCAGCGTGCACGACACGGGCATCGGCATCGAGCCGGACTCCCTGGCGCGCCTGTTCACACCGTTCGGCCAGGTGGCCGACGGCCGCGCCCATCGTGGCGGCGGCACCGGACTGGGGCTGGTGATTTCCCAGAAGCTGGTCAGGCTCATGGGCGGGGAGATCACGGTCAGCAGCGAACCGCGCCGTGGCTCGACTTTCCGCTTCGCGCTGGATCTGCCGGTCGCGGAACTGCCCGTCACCCCGGGCGCCACCGCGAGCCAGGCATCACGCACCGAAATGCTCTCGTTCCTCATCGCCGAGGACAACGCGGTCAACCAGATGATCATCGAGGCGATGTTGCGGCAGCTCGGCCACAGGGTCACGCTGGTCGCGAACGGACGACTGGCGCTGGAAGCCCTCGCCCGCGATCGCTTCGACCTGGTGCTCATGGACTGCAACATGCCTGAGCTCGACGGCCTCGAGGCCACCCGCCGCCTGCGCGCCGGCGCGGACGGTGTCCGCGACACCCACGTGACCGTCATCGCGCTCACTGCCAACGCCATGGATGGCGATCGCGAGAAGTGCCTGGCCGCCGGCATGGACGATTTCCTCTCGAAGCCGGTGTCGTTGCAGGCACTGCGCCAGGCCATCGAGCGGGTGCGGTCGCGCGACACGGTCGCTCCGCAACTGCGCGCCGCGAGCTGACGAAGGTGCCGTGAAGAGGGTGCCGGAGCATGCAATCTGGCAAAACTCACGGAGCGACGGGTTTGGCAATTCGCCAGAGAGTTTTGCCGGATTGCATGCTCCGGCACCGTCTACTCCGGCACCGTCTACTTCAACGCCGCTTCGATGGCCGATAGTTCGCTCGCCGAGAAAGCCACGTTGGTGGCCGCCGCGACCGCCTCGTCGACGTGCGATACCTTGCTGGCGCCGATCAGCGACGAGGTGACCACCGGGTCGCGCAGGGTCCACGCCACCGCCATCTGCGCCAGCGACTGGCCGCGGCGCTGCGCGATCTCGTTCAGCTTGCGGATCTGCGCGATGCGCTCGGGCGTGAGTCGGTCGGCCGGCAGCGAGGTGTGCTTCGAGGCGCGTGATCCTTCCGGAATGCCGTTGAGGTACTTGTTGGACAGCATGCCCTGCGCCAGCGGCGAGAACACGATGCAGCCCATCTTCTGGCGCCGCAACTCGTCCGTGAGCCCGTCCTCGATCCAGCGGTTGAACAGGCTGTAGCTGGGCTGGTTGATGAGGCACGGGGTGCCCAGATCGCGCAGGATCTGCGCGGCGCGCGCCGTCTGCTGCGCGTCGTAGCTCGAGATGCCGACATACAGCGCGCGGCCCGAGCGCACGATGAAATCCAGCGCGCCCAGGGTCTCCTCGAGCGGCGTGTCCGGGTCGAAGCGGTGGCTGTAGAAGATGTCGACGTACTCGAGGCCCATGCGCTTCAGCGACTGGTCGCAGCTCGCCACCAGGTACTTGCGCGAGCCCCACTCGCCGTACGGTCCGGGCCACATGAGGTAGCCCGCCTTCGAGGAGATGATCAACTCGTCGCGGAACGGGTGGAAATCCTTCTTCATCAGCAGGCCGAAGTTCTCCTCGGCCGAACCCGGCGAAGGCCCGTAGTTGTTAGCCAGGTCGAAGTGCGTGATGCCGAGGTCGAAGGCGCGCCGCGCGATGTCGCGGCCATTCTGGAACACGTCGACGTCGCCGAAGTTGTGCCACAGGCCGAGCGATACGGCCGGCAGCCTCAGGCCGCTCGCACCCACGCGGTTGTAGCGCATCGACTGGTAGCGGTTCTCGGCGGGCTGGTATGGCATGGGGTCCTCGCGTGCGGGCGGGTACCTTCGCGAACCGCATCGGCAAAATCAAGACACGCGCGGCGCGGCGCGTTCCGTTACGCGCGCGGCAATCAGCGCACGATGAGCCAGGCCCCGACGCCGAGCAGCGCCACGCCCGCGAGCCGCGCCAGGGTGATGGGGTTCTCGGGCAGCCCGAGCCAGCCGAAATGATCGATGACCAGCGCCATCGCGAGCTGGCCGGCGAGCGCCAGCGCCAGCAGGCTGGTGGCGCCCAGCTCGCTCGCGACGACGGTGGAAATGGCCACGTAGAAGGCGCCGCACAGCCCGCCGAGCCAGGCCCAGGCCGGGATCGACGCCAGCGTGTCGCGCGACGGCAGCGTGGTGCGCGTCGCCAGCACCACCACGCACAGCGCCAGCGTGCCGATCGTGAAGCTGACCAGCGCGGCGCTGTTGGCGCTGCCCAGGATCCGGCGCAGCGTGGAATTCATGCCGACCTGCAGCGCGATGCCGAGGCCCGCGCCCAGTCCCAGCAGGTATGCGAGGCCGCGCATCTAACTACCCGGCCCGCGCCGCAGCAGCTTCAGCGCCGCCGGGAAGCGCGCCAGCCACAGCACCACGCGCCAGAACAACCGCTTGCCGAGCGTGGCGCGCCGCTGCGGCACGACGGCGAACACCTGCGCGCGCACGTCGCGATGGCGCGCATCGCCGCGCGCCGCATCCACCGGCAGGGTGCTCGGATCCATGCGCGGAGCATAGCGCGTCATGCGAGCGCGGTTTCCATTTCCCAGGTGGTGAGCGGGGCGCCGCGCCTGATCCAGAAGCCGACGCCGCTCGGGCGGAACCAGCGCCGCAGGCGCGTCGCGTACCAGCCGGCGTCGCGCAGGTGCACGTCGCGGTCGGTGCGCGTGCGGTCGCAGTTCTCGCGCCAGTCGCGCGTGGTCAGCGCCGACAGGTACAGCACCCCGCGCGCCAGCCGTCCGAGGTTGACGATGGCGCGCGCCGCCGTGCGGTCGTCGAGGTACTGGAGCACGTCGTAGCAGACGACGAGATCGAAAGGCTCCGCGCGCCACTCGGCCAGCGAGCCGCGCGTCCAGCCGTAGCGGCTGCACAGGTACTCGCTGTATTCGAGGCCGGTGTACTGCGCGCGCGGGAAGGCGCGCATCAGCGGCGTGCGCAAAAGGCCGATGCCGCAGCCCGCGTCCAGCATGCGGCGCACGGGCAGGCCGATGTGCTGCGCGTAGGCCGCGATCAGCCGCGCGCGGGCGCGCATCTCGGCACGCGACACCACGGCGGTGCGCGGGTCGAAGTAGAAGCGCCGGTAGTACTCGCGGTCGAAGCCGTTCATCCGGGGCCGGCGCGCCCCGCGGAGGAGGCGAGCTCGCGGCGCACCTGGCGGCGCACCAGCAATCCGCCCGCGAAACCCACCGCGCCGACCAGCAACGCCACGCAGGCACCCAGCCAGTTGTCGGTGAACAGCGCGATGCGCGCCTCGGTGGGCTTGGAGAGCTTGTAGATCACCGGCACCTGCGTGCCGAGCGCGAAGCGCTCCGAGGAGGTGGACAGCTGGCCGCTGACCGTGATGATGCTGCCGTCCGCCGTGCGGAAGCGCACGTACGGCCGGTACTTCACCGCGTCGCCGTCGGCGTTCCTGATGTAACTAACCACTTCGCCGGTGGTGCGGGCCGTGTCCCGCGCGAAGCTCAGCGTCTTCCAGGAGAGATAGCCCGCTAACAAGAGGCAACCGACGCCCAGCGCCATCAACAGGCGGGCCGCGAGGTCCAGGATGCGGAACGAGAGCTGCATGAATGTGGTTGCGGGTCGGCGGCCGTGAAAGTAGGCTGCCAGTCTAGTCGAACCGGGGAGCATCATGAGCGAGGCGGAGAAGAAGGCGTCACCGTGGCCGTGGATCCTCGTGCCCGTGGCCGCCATCAGCCTGTTCTTCGTGTTGCGCGAATGCCGCTCTCACCTGCCGCCCGCGACCCACGGCACGGCGCCGGCATCCGACCCGGCCGCGACGGCCGAGCCCGCGCCCGCCGACGCGACTTCCGCGGCGGCGCCCGGCTCCGAAGAGCCGGCCGCCACTGCGGCGCCGGAAACGCCACCGGCGCCGCAGTAAGACCTCAGCGGTTCACCAGCTTGAACACCACGCGCTGACGCGCCCACTGCGGGTACGGCACGCCGTCGCGCGTGGCCGGCAGCAGGCGCCAACGGCGCTTTGCCTCGTCCAGCGTCGCGCGGTCGAAGGCATCGAAGCCGCTGCTCTTGAGGATGCGGGCGTCGGAGACGCGGCCATTGGGCTGCACGAAGACCTCGAGCTCGACGACGCCCTCGTTGTTGCCGCGGATCATGGCGGCCGGGTAGTCCGGCTGCGTCAGCGGATGCGCGGGATCCTGGCGCACGGCGATCAGGGCCGCGCGCGGAGCCTGCGGCGGCTCGACGATCCGCAACCCATCGGGAGGCACGAGCTCCGCACCAATGGCGCCCGAGTCATCGGCGTCGACGGGAGCTTGGTCCGGCGCCGGCAACACGACGCGCGTGTCGGCCAGCTCGACGACACCGACGGTCGCGGGCGGTGGATCGTCGATGGGCAGCGGATCCTCGTAGAACCTCGTGACCATGGGCTTGCTCTCGGTCAGCGAAGGCACCAGCCCGAGACTGTTCGCCACCAGCAGCACCACCGCCACGTGCATGCCGGCGACCACGCCCATCCGACCCAGCGCGCCCAGTGAGCGCTTCTCGACCATTGCCGCCGCCATGGTTACCTCCGATCGAGCGCCGTGGGGCTCGCATGTGGAGGTGAACGCGGCGGGCGTGCGGCCCGGGGTTAATCGATTTGACCTTTTCCCGGAGGAGATTTTCTGCTGGAAAAGCAGCCCTCCCCGCGTACCATAGCGCCCCCTCATGAGCCGCCGCCAACCCAAAGTCGGATTCGTCAGCCTCGGTTGCCCGAAGGCGCTGGTGGACTCCGAGCGCATCATCACGCAGCTGCGCGCCGAGGGTTACCAGGTCGCACCCAGCTACGACGCCGCCGACGTCGTGGTGGTGAACACCTGCGGCTTCATCGACTCCGCGGTGGACGAATCGCTCGACGCGATTGGCGAGGCGCTGGAGCAGAACGGCAAGGTGATCGTCACCGGCTGCCTGGGCGCGCGGCCGGAGCGCATCCTCGAGCGGCATCCGAAGGTGCTGAAGGTCACCGGGCCGCACGCCTATGAAGAAGTGGTCGGCGCGGTGCACGAGCACCTGCCGCCGAAGCACGATCCGTTCGTGGACCTGGTGCCGCCGCAGGGCATCCGCCTGACGCCGCGCCACTACGCCTACCTGAAGATCTCCGAGGGCTGCAACAACAAGTGCAGCTTCTGCATCATCCCGTCGATGCGCGGGTTGCTGGTCAGCCGGCCCATCGACGAAGTCCTGCGGGAAGCCGAGAAGCTGGCGCGCGCCGGCGTGCGCGAGATCCTGGTGATCTCGCAGGACACCTCGGCCTACGGCGTCGACATCCGCTATCGCGCCGCCGCGTGGCGCGGTGCGCAGTACCAGTCGCGATTCCTCGACCTGGCGCGCGGACTCGGCGAGCTCGGCATCTGGATCCGCATGCACTACGTGTATCCGTATCCGCACGTCGATGACGTGATCCCGCTGATGGCCGAACGCAAGGTGCTGCCCTACCTCGACATCCCGTTCCAGCACGGCAGCCCGACGGTGTTGAAGCGCATGCGCCGTCCCGGCCAGGTGGAGAAGACGCTGGATCGCATCCGCGCCTGGCGCAAGGAATGCCCGGACCTCACGCTGCGCAGCACGTTCATCGTGGGCTTCCCGGGGGAGACCGAGGCCGAGTTCGAAGAGCTGCTGGCCTGGCTCGACGAGGCGCAGCTCGATCGCGTGGGGGCGTTCAAGTATTCGCCGGTGGAAGGCGCGCCGGCCAACGACGTGGCACCGCACGTTGCCCCGGAGATCCAGGAAGAGCGGCTGGCGCGCTTCATGGAGAAGTCCGCGGCGATCAGCGCCGCGAAACTCGCGGCGAAGGTCGGCCGCCGCATGCGCGTGCTGGTCGATGCCATCGACGGCAACACCGCGATCGCGCGCAGCGAGGGTGATGCGCCGGAAATCGACGGCGTGGTGCACATCGGCCGCGGCGGCAAACTACCGGTGGGCGAGTTCGTCGAGGTCGATATCAGCGGTTCGAGCGAGCACGATCTCGAGGCCCGGATTCCGAATTGACAGAAGGGTCTCCGTGCGGGGATCGCGTCGTCAGCGCTCCAGGGGAGCCGCCGCCATCAGGGCGCGCTCCGCGGTGGAATTCCCGGTTGCCCTCGCAAGGTCGAGCGCGGATCGCCCCTGGTGGTCGCGGGCGGTCAGGTCCGCGCCCGCCGCCGCCAGCGCCTCGATGATTCCCGGAGTCTGGTTGTATTGCGCGGCGACCATGGCGGGCGTTTCGCCGTTGTTGACGCGCTGGTTCGGATCCGCGCCCAGGCTCTTCAGCACGGCGATCATCTCGGGATGAGCGCTCTTGCCCGCGGCGGCGGACATGGGCGTGCCGCCGAACACCACGTCGGCCTCGTTGATCGCGGCGCCGCGTCGCACCAGCGCGCGCAGGACCTCCGGATCGCGCGCGCCCATCGCAGCCCACATGAGTACGCTGCCGTTCTTGTTGCCCGGCAAGAGCGCGTTCTGCGGCACGTCGGCCACCTGGGCGACGGTGGCGCTCTCCCAGTATTGGCGGGTGCTGTACTTGCGATGGGGATTGGCGAGCCGCGTGGCGACCGCGTAAGCGATGACGGCCACCAGCAGCCACAGCAATTTCGGGTTGACACGCATGCCGGTAGCATGCGCCCGGCCAAACTACTCGACTGTGACGCTCTTCGC
>DASSRK010000059.1:0-26875 GCA_035701825.1 Steroidobacteraceae bacterium | reverse complement strand
CCAGTTCGGGCGCGTGCGCGCCATGTTCGACGAGGCCGGACGGCCCGTGGAAGAGGCACTGCCCTCGATGCCCGTGGTGGTGCTGGGCCTGCAGGGCGCCCCCAATGCCGGCGATGAACTGCTGGCCGTGGAAAGCGACCGCAAGGCGCGCGAAGTGGCGCAGCATCGCCAGGCGCGGCATCGCGACACGCGCGTCGCCGGCCGCATGTCGAGCAGCGCCGAGGACGTGTTCTCGCAGATGGAAGAGGCCAAGGTCAGCATCATCCCGCTGCTGGTCAAGAGCGACGTGCAGGGCAGCGCCGAAGCGCTGCGCGACGCATTGACCAGCCTTTCCACCGAGGAGGTGCAGGTCAAGGTGCTGTCCTCCAACGTGGGCGGCATCACTGCATCGGACATCCAGCTGGCGGCCGCATCCAGGGCGCATGTCATCGGTTTCAACGTCCGCGCCGATGCGTCGGCCCGCGAGGCCATGAAGGAGACCGGCGTCGAGGTGCGCTACTACAGCATCATCTACGAGGCCATCGACGACGTTAAGGCGGTGATGAGCGGCATGCTGGCGCCCGAGATCAAGGAGCAGATCGTCGGTGTGGCCCAGGTTCGCGAAGTGTTCCGTTCCAGCAAGTTCGGCGTGGTGTCGGGCTGCCTGGTCACGGAAGGATCGGTCAAGCGCAACAATCCGATCCGCGTGCTGCGCGACAACGTGGTGATCTTCGAGGGCGCGCTGGAATCACTGCGGCGCTTCAAGGACGACGTGAGCGAAGTGCGTGCCGGCACCGAGTGCGGCATCGGCGTGAAGAACTACCAGGACGTGCGCGTCGGCGACCAGATCGAGTGCTACGCCCGCGTCGAGGTCGCGCGCAGCATCCAGTAGCGCGCAGGCAGGTTTGCGATGAGCTCAAAGACCCAGCGCCTCGCCCGCATCGAGGGCGAGATGCAACGCGTCCTCTCGACGCTGGTGTCGCGCGAAGTGCGCGATCCGCGCGTCGGCAACGTCACGCTGACCGCGATCAACGTGGCGCCCGACATGTCGAGCGCCCGCGTGTTCTTCGTGCCGTTCGGCGACAAGCACACGCCGGAAGAGGTGGGCGAGGGATTGAACCGCGCCGCCGGCTTCCTGCGCGGCGAAGTGGGCCGCGCGCTCGCGCTGCGCCATGCGCCCAAGCTCGAGTTCGTGTACGACCGGCAGATCGAGCACGCCGACAAGCTCACGCGGCTCATCGACGGTGCCGTGAAGTCCGACCAGGGCAAGCACTAGCCAGCCCATGCCGACGGGCATACTCCTGCTCGACAAGCCGCGCGGCTTGACGTCGAACGGCGCGCTGCAGCGCATCCGCCGTGCCTACGGCGCGGACAGCGCCGGCCACGTGGGCACCCTCGATCCCATGGCCACCGGAATGCTGCCGGTCTGCCTCGACGAGGCCACCAAGGTCATCGCGGAGATCGAATCGGGCGCCAAGTGCTATGAATTCACCGTGGAGCTCGGTGCGCGCACCGACACGGGTGACGCAGACGGCGAAGTCGTGGAGCGCAGCGCGGTCCCCGCGCTGGATGCCGTGCAGGTCGCCGCGGTGCTGGCGCGCTTCCACGGCGTGCAGCCACAGGTTCCCCCGATGTACTCGGCGCTGAAGCGCGATGGCCGGCCCCTGTACGAGCTTGCCCGCCGCGGAGTCGAGGTCGAACGGGCTCCCCGCAACATCGAGATCCGGCGCCTGGAACTCGCCACCCTGCGGCCGGATTCGCTGGACCTGGTATGCGAATGCGCCAAGGGCACCTACATCCGGGTACTGGGCGAGGACCTCGCGCGGGCACTCGGAACCCTCGGCCACCTGACGCGCCTGCACCGTGCCTGGGTCGAACCTTTCCGCGATATGCCCATGCAGAGCCTCGAGATGGCGCTGGCAGGCGCGCAGAGCCCCGGACAGGCCCTCCTGCCACCGGATGCGGCGCTCCAGTCGCTGCCCCAGGCGCGGCTCACCGAGGAGCAGGCGGCGTCCCTTCGGCATGGACAGTCGGTTCGCTGCGCGACCCTGCCGGTGTCTCCCGTAGGGCGCCGGGTCCGCGTCTACGGCCCGGGCGGCGCATTTCTCGGCCTGGCCGAGTCCATGCCGGACGGCTGGTTGCAGCCGCGCCGGCTGATCACCGCGCCGTCGCCGTAAACCTATGCTTCCAGAAAGCTTTTCTGTAGAATCCGCGCCCGCAAAATACAGACCAGATTTTACGATTTAAGGATCGAACCACGATGTCTCTTGCCACTGAAAAGAAAACCGGTGTCGTCGCGCAGTTCCGCCGCGCCGCCAATGACACCGGCTCGCCCGAAGTCCAGATCGCGCTGCTGTCCGAGCGCATCAACGGTCTCGGCGAGCACTTCGGTTCACACAAGCGCGACCACGCCTCGCGCCGCGGGCTCGTGAAGCTCGTGAACCAGCGCCGCAAACTCCTCGACTACCTCAAGGCCACCAAGCCCGCGAAGTATCAGGAGGTCGTCGAGCGGCTGGGACTCCGCCGCTAATACCCGACTGCAAAAGGCCGCGCCCCTCGCGCGGCCTTTTTCGTTTTTCTCCAAGTCAAACTACTCCAGCTCTCGGGGCATGGGGCCCCATCAAGGAATCAAAAGCGTGAGCGCTTTAAAGAAATCATTTCAATTTGGACCACAGACCGTAACCATCGAAACCGGCGAAGTCGCCCGCCAGGCCTCGGCCTCGGTGCTCGTGTCGATGGGCGACACGGTCGTGCTGGTGACGGCGGTGGCCGCCAAGAAGGCGGTGCCGGGCAAGGACTTCTTCCCGCTGACCGTCAATTACATCGAGAAGACCTACGCCGCGGGCCGCATCCCCGGCGGCTTCTTCAAGCGCGAAGGCCGGCCGACCGAGAAGGAGACGCTCAACTCGCGCCTCATCGATCGCCCGATCCGCCCGCTGTTCCCCGACGGCTTCTTCAATGAAGTGCAGGTCGTCGCCCAGGTCATCTCCATGGATCCGGATATCGACGCCGACATCCCGGCGATGATCGGCGCCTCTGCGTCGCTCGCCCTGTCGGGCGTGCCGTTCGCCGGTCCGATCGGCGCGGCGCGAGTCGGCTACAAGAATGGCCAGTACCTGCTGAACCCTTCGCAGAAGGACCTCAAGGAATCGCAGCTGCACCTGGTGGTCGCCGGCACCGCGAAGTCGGTGCTGATGGTCGAGTCAGAGGCCGCGGGCCTCTCCGAGGAAGTGATGCTCGGCGCGGTGGTGTTCGGCCACGAGCAGATGCAGATCGTCATCAAGACCATCAACGAGATGGTTGCCGCGGTGGGCAAGCCGAAGTGGGACTGGAAGCCGAATGCCGCCAGTGCCGAGCTCGATGCCGCGGTCGCCGCGCAGGCCCAGGCCGCGCTGTCCGAGGCCTATCGCATCACGGTCAAGCAGGATCGCTACGCCAAGGTCGCCGACATCAAGGCTGCCGCCATCGAGGCGCTGTCCGGCGGCGAGACGCCGAAGTTCACCGCCGATGAGGTCGACAACGCGCTGTTCAAGCTGGAGAGCAACATCGTTCGCCAGCGCATCCTGAACGGCGAGCCGCGCATCGACGGCCGCGACGCCGTCACCGTGCGCCCGATCACCGTCAAGGCCGGCGTGCTGCCGCGTACCCACGGCTCCGCGCTGTTCACGCGCGGCGAGACGCAGGCCCTGGTGGTCACCACGCTCGGCACCGGCCGCGACGCGCAGATCATCGACGCGCTCGAAGGCGAACGCCGCGAGCCGTTCATGTTCCACTACAACTTCCCTCCGTTCTCGGTGGGTGAGACCGGCATGATGGGATCGCCGAAGCGCCGCGAAATCGGCCACGGCAACCTGGCGCGCCGCGGTATCGCCGCGATGATGCCGGACATGGAGAAATTCCCGTACGTCATCCGCATCGTCTCGGAAATCCTCGAGTCGAACGGCTCCTCGTCGATGGCCTCGGTGTGCGGCGCCTCGCTGTCGCTGATGGACGCCGGCGTGCCGATCAAGGCGCCCGTGGCGGGCGTCGCCATGGGCCTGGTGCTCGAAGGCGAGCGCTTCAAGGTCATCACCGACATCCTCGGTGACGAAGATCACCTGGGCGACATGGACTTCAAGGTCGCGGGCTCCAAGGACGGCGTCACCGCGCTGCAGATGGACATCAAGGTCGAGGGCATCTCGCCCGAGATCATGAAGGTGGCCCTCGCGCAGGCGAAGACCGGCCGCCTGCACATCCTCGGCGAGATGAACAAGGTCATCTCCGCGCCGCGCGAGAAGATGTCCGACTGGGCGCCGTCGATCATCACGCTGAAGATCGACCCGGAGAAGATCCGCGACGTCATCGGCAAGGGTGGCGCGGTCATCCGCCAGATCACCGAGGAGACCGGCACCACGATCGACATCGAGAACGATGGCACGGTCAAGATCGCCAGCGTCTCCGGCGCCGCGGGCCGCGAAGCCCAGCGCCGCATCGAGCTGATCACCGCCGACGTCGAAGTCGGCCGTGTGTACGAAGGCAAGGTGGTGCGCCTGATGGACTTCGGCGCGTTCGTCACGATTCTCCCGGGCCGCGACGGCCTGGTGCACATCTCGCAGATCAGCGAGGAGCGCGTCGAGAAGGTGTCGGACAAGCTCAAGGAAGGCGACAACGTGCGCGTGAAGGTGCTGGAGGTCGACCGCCAGGGTCGCGTGCGCCTCTCCATGCGCAACGTCGACGCCGCCTGATCCGGAACCGCGGGCTGTTCCCGCATGGACGCCGCCCCTCGGGGCGGCGTTTTCATTTCCGCGTCCGGCGGAACGCGGCGTGACAGGTGCCGCCGAGTGCGCGACGCGCGGCTACTTGCGCCGCGCGAGCTGCGCCAGGATTTCCTGCCTTGCCGGCTGGGACTGCAGCCAGCGCGCGAAGTCGTCGAAGCGCGCGTAGTCGTCGCCGAGCAGCTCGCGCAATCGCTGCTCTTCCATGGTTGCGTTGACGCCGGCGCGCACCGCGTACTGCCACGCCTGCGTGAACACGCGCGCGAAGTCGCCGGCCACCACCAGTCCTTCGACCAGCTGCCACTCGCCATCGTCGAGCCAGATCTCCTCGCAGTGCGGGCAGTAGTCGAGGCGGTTGGTCTTGTCGGCGGTGATGCGGTACTTGCTCATCAGCGAGCGGCACTTCGGGCATTTCTTCGCGCCGGTGGAATCGGGCGGATCGGTGTCGGCGACCGCGGCGGGGGTGGCGCGCAATGCGCCGCGGCCGGCGGCGCTCTCGCGCCAGGCGCGGTACGCGACCAGGCTCACCAGCGTGCCGAGGCATTTGCCGCAGCTGTGGCCGGCGAGGTTGTCGGTGAGCAGGGTGTGGACCAGCACCGAGTGGTCGCACTGCGGGCACAGGGCCATGGACGAGGGTGGTTAGTCGTGCGTGGAAGGATCCCGCGCGCCGCAGGCGCGCGGGAGGTGTCGATGGGGCCGCAAACTACTGGTGGCTCGGGTTCTCGGTCGGCTTGTCTTCACCGTCGCGGCCGCCGCGACCCGCGGCGTTCATCAACGTCTTGAAGATTTCGTCCTGCACCGAGCGCCAGCGCTGGTAATTGCGCTGCGCGACGCCGGCGACGGTTTCCACCGGGTCCATGCCGACGACGGCCTTGACCTTGTCGCGCAGTTCGCGCTGCTGCGAGTTGAACAGCTTCATGCTCTGTTCGAGGTAACTCGACAGCACTCCCTGCAGCTGCCCGCCGTACGAGCGGATCACCTGCGAGAGGAAGTCGCGGCTCATGACCGGGTCGACGCCGTGTTCCTGTTCCGCGATCACCTGCAGCAGGATGCTGCGCGTGATGTCTTCCTGTGATTTCTTGTCGATGACGACGAAATCGATTCGTTCGAGGACCAGAGACCGGATGTCGCTGAGCGTGATGTACTTGCTCTGAACAGTGTCGTACAGACGTCGGTTCGGGTACTTCTTGATGACGCGTGGTTCGCTCATGCCTTCACCCTCCGTGTGGGGCTGTACCTTAGTACACCTTCGCGCGCCTCACAATTTTGGCGGTGATTTCTGCTGTTTGTCGCCGGGCACGGACAGTGCCGCGCAGCTGCGTCCCGCAAGCGCTTGCGGGTTCCAGTGCGCGATGGCCCATTTCCACACATCTTCGACGGACGAATGGACCAGGTCCGGGGGCGGCGCGTGGGACAAAAGCGTAAGGGTGGTCATAAGCCCTTGGGCCACTTGCGACCGGTCGAGCGCTACCGCATGGCGCGACTTCGATAGTTTGCCGCCGTCGGCCTCGACCACCAGCGGCAGGTGCCCGTAGCTAGGCTGCGGCAGCGACAGCGCGGCCTGCAGGTCCATCTGCCAGGGCGTGCTCGCGATGAGGTCGGCGCCGCGCACCACGCGCGTCACCCCCTGGAACGCATCGTCGACCACCACCGCGAGTTGATAGGTGGCCAACCCGTCGCGGCGCCGGACCACGAAGTCGCCGCAGGTAGTCAGGTCGAAGTCCTGCGGTCCCTGGAACAGGTCGTCGAAGTGGATAGGCGCGGCGCCGACCCGGAAGCGCAGCGACACCGGTCCCGGGCGCGCGGGCCCGTTGCGGCAGGTGCCCGGGTAGCCGGGCCCATCGTCACCACCGCCCGCGGCCGCGAGCTCGCGCCGGGTGCAGCTGCACGGGAAGATCCTGCCGGCCGCGGTGAGCGCGGCGATCGCCGCGTCGTAGGCTTCGCGGCGCGTGCTCTGGTACAGGACCTCGCCATCCCACTCGAAGCCGAACGCCTCGAGCGTGCGCAGCTGCTCGTCGGCGCAGCCCGGCACCACGCGGGGCGTGTCGAGGTCCTCCATGCGCACCAGCCAGCGCGCGCCCTGGGTGCGCGCGTCGAGGTAGCTGCCGACGGCCGCCAGCAGCGAGCCGAGGTGCAACGGGCCGGTGGGGGAAGGCGCAAAGCGGCCGGTCGCGCGCGACTCCACGACTCACCCGGCCACAAAGGAAAACGCCGCCCTGCGGGGGCGGCGTTCGTGAGGCTGCATCGTCGCGGTCCGTGCCGTCAGCGGTACCTGTCGTCCCGGTCGCCGTACTGACGCTCGCGGCGTTCACGGCGTTCCTGGGCCTCGATGGTCAGCGTCGCCACGGGGCGGGCTTCGAGGCGCTTCACGCCGATCTCCTCGCCGGTCTCCAGGCAGTAACCGTACGAGCCGTCCTCGACGCGCTTCAGCGCTTCGTCGATCTTGCGGATCAGCTTGCGCTCGCGGTCGCGGGTGCGCAGCTCGAGGCTGAATTCCTCTTCCTGCGTGGCGCGGTCGTTGGGGTCGGGGAAATTGGCCGCCTCGTCCTTCATGTGCGACACGGTGCGGTCGACTTCTTCCATGAGGTCGCGCTTCCAGTTGTTGAGGATGTTGCGGAAGTGTTCGAGCTGCTCCTTGTTCATGTACGCCTCACCGCGCTTGGCGATGTACGGCGTTACATTGCGCGGGCCGGCGAGCAGGCTGCCGGCTTCGATCGTGTCGTCTCCCTCCACGTCAGCGGGCGCGGGGCGCGGCGTCGCGGAGATGCCCGCGGACGGCACCGCCTTCGCGGTCACGACGATGGCCTCGGACGCAGGCGCCTTGCGGATGGCCTGCGCTACCGGCGCCGCATTGGCGGCGGGTGCGGGCTTGCCAGCCGCCGCGGGCTTCGCGGAGGCCGCGACTTTCGCGGCGGGAGTTTTGGCGGATTTCGCGGGACTCTTTGCTGCGACGGACTTCGTCGCCGGCTTCTTTGCGGTCAACTTGGATTTCTCGACTTTCTTCGGCTTTGCGGACTTCGCAGTCGCTCGCTTGGTCGGCATCGTGGGTCGCTCCAGGCCCTGATCCATGAGGGGGCCGGTTTGCAGGACGCGCGATTATACCGGCGACTTTTTGCCTGTACAGCCGCTATTACGGCCGTTCCATTCGGGTGATTTTTTGACGAAAAATCAGGGTAATTGGACTTGCGGAGCCGGCCGCCAGCCGTCCTGGCGCCGTTCCACCACAACCGTGGTGTAGATGCCGCCCCGGACGTTGAATTTTCCCGAAAGACGCAGGAAACGGGGCTTGCAGGCCCGCGCCAGGTCATCGGCGATCTGGTTGGTCACGGCCTCGTGGAAGGCGCCCCGGTCGCGAAACGACCACAGGTAGAGCTTCAGCGACTTGAGCTCGACGCACAGTTCGTCGGGGACGTACTCGAGCTCGAAGGTGGCGAAATCGGGCTGGCCGGTCTTTGGACACAGGCAAGTGAATTCCGGCAGCGTCATGCGGATGGTGTAGTCCGTGGCGCGCGCAGGATTCGGGAAAGTTTCAAGTTGTGTCGAAGGTTGCGTGGACATGTTGAGTGATGGGATTTGTCGGCGCCGCCGAGTGAAACCCAGGCGCGGCGATTTCCTGAAAAAGCCTGCGATTACTTTACACTACGGCGCCAATTCTTCTGCTCGTCCGCACGGAAATCCGAGATGCGCCTGACCAAGATCAAAGTCGCCGGTTTCAAATCGTTCGCCGATCCGACCTCCGTCGGGTTCCCGAGCAATCTCACCGGTGTCGTCGGTCCGAACGGCTGCGGCAAGTCGAACATCATCGACGCCGTGCGCTGGGTCATGGGCGAGCTGTCGGCCAAGCACCTGCGCGGCGACTCGATGACCGACGTCATCTTCAACGGCTCGGCTTCGCGCAAGCCGGTCGGCACCGCCTCGGTCGAGCTGGTGTTCGACAACAGCGACGGCAAGATCTCCGGGCCGTACGCCGACTACGCCGAGGTGTCGCTCAAGCGCCAGGTGTCGCGCGACGGCTCGTCTAACTATTTTCTCAACGGCGCGCGCTGCCGCCGCAAGGACATCACGCAGCTGTTCCTCGGCACGGGTCTGGGCTCGCGCAGCTACGCGATCATCGAGCAGGGCATGATCTCGCGCGTCATCGAGGCGAAGGCCGACGACATGCGCATGTTCGTCGAGGAGGCTGCCGGTATCTCCCGCTACAAGGAGCGCCGCAAGGAGACCGAGGCACGGATATCCGATACGCGGGAGAACCTCGAGCGCCTGCAGGACGTGCGCGACGAAGTCGACAAGCAGATCCGCCACCTGCAGCGCCAGGCCGCGACCGCGCGCCGCTACCAGGCGCTGAAGGAAACCGAGCGGCGGCTGACCGCCGAGCTGCTGGCGCTGCGCCTGCGCGAGATCGACTCCGGCGCGGAGGTGCAGGACTCGGCCGTGCGCGAATGCGAGCTCACCATGCAGCAGGCGCTCGCCGACCAGCGCGCCGCGGAAGCCGCGATCGAGACGCAGCGCGTGTACCAGCACGAGCAGTCCGAGCGCGTGAGCGCGGTGCAGGGCCGCTACTATGAAGTCGGCGCCGAAATCAGCCGCACCGAATCCTCCATCTCGCACACCCGCGAACTGCGCGAACAGCAGCGCAACGAGCTTTCGCAGGCGCGCGCCACGCTCGCCGAGCTCGCCGCGCACATCGAGCGCGACGAGCGCCAGATCGCCTCGCTGCGCGCCGAGATCGAGCAGCTCGGTCCCGAGCTCGCCCACGCGCAGGCTGCCGAAGGCGGGTTGAACGAAGAGCTCGCGGCCGCCGAGGCCGAGCTCGCCGGCTGGCAGCAGCGCTGGGAAGACTTCAACCGCGAGCAGGGCGCTGCCCACCAGACCACGCAGGTCGAGCGTGCCCGCATCGAGCAGCTCGAAAACCAGCTGCGGCGGCTGGCGGCCCAGTCCGACCGCCTGGCCATCGAGCGCGAGGCGCTCATGGCGCAGGAATCCTCGGCGCTGCTCGCGCAGCTCGCCGAGAAGGAATCCCTGGCACGCAGCTCCGCCGACGAACTGTCCCAGGCGCTCACCGCCGCGCTCGATCGCTCGCAAAAGCTGCGCGCCGCGCAGTTCGAGGCCGAAGGCCGGCTGGAAGCGGCGCGCACCGATCGTGAAAAGCGCCGCGCCGAAGTGGTCTCCCTCGAAGCGCTGCAGAAGGCCGCCTTGCAACGTGGCGACTCGCGCACCGCCGAATGGCTGGCCGGCTCTGGGCTGGCGAAGAATCCACGCCTCGCGGCGCAGCTGTCGGTGCGCGGCGGCTGGGAGCGCGCGGTGGAGACGGCGCTCGGCGACTATCTCGAGGCGCTGTGCGTGGACGAGCTCGACGCGGTCGCCGACGTGCTGCCGTCGCTGCCGGTGGGGCGCGTCTCGCTGCTGCAGGCGGGCGAGCACCTCGAAGCCGATGGCGCGAGCGGTGTGTTGTCGGGCGTGGTGAGCGGCCCGGCCGCGATCGTGCGTCTGCTGTCGGGCGTGCGGCTCGCCGAGACGCTGGCCGATGCGCTCAAGCTGCGGCGCGAGCTCGCGCACGACCAGTCGGTCATCACGCGTTCGGGCGAATGGATCGGGCGCGACTGGCTGCGCGTCAATCGCGGCGGCGATCCGCACTCCGGCGTGCTCGAACGCGAGCAGCGCCTCAAGCAGCAGCGCGCCGAGCTCGCGCGCAGCGAAGACAACGTGCGCGACATGGAGGGCCAGCTGGCCGCCTGCCGCGAGCAGCTCGCGGTGGCCGAGCGCGAGCGCGACGCGGCGCAGAGCCGCATCCAGGGCGCGCACCGCGAGCACGCGGACGTGCTCGGCCAGCTCGAAGGCGAGCGCGCCCGCGCGCAGGAATCCACGGTGCGACGCGAGCGCCTGGAGGAAGAAGCCGCGGAGGTCACGCGCGAAGCGGGCGTGGCGCAGGACGCGCTGGCGCGTGCGCGTGCCGAGCTCGATCGCGGCCTGGTGGCGCTCGACGCGCTCGATTCGCGCCGCACCGGGCTCGAGGCCGAGCGCGAGGAGCGCCGCGAGGCGGTGCAATCGGCGCGCGCCCGCTGCCAGGCCGCGCAGCTCGCGAGCCGCGACCTGCTGATCCGCATCGAGTCGCGACGCTCGAGCGAGTCTTCGATCGGCGTCGGGCTCAAGCGCATGGCCGACCAGCGTGCCCAGACGCAGGTGCGGGAAGGCGAGCTCGAACAGGCGCTGGCCGGCGGCGACCAGCCCATCATCGAGCTCGAATCACGCCTCAAGGATTTCCTGGCGCGTCGCCTGGATATCGAAAACGAACTCGGCACCGAGCGCCGCGCGCTCGAGGAGGCCGACAGCGCGCTGCGCAGCCTCGACGAGAAGCGGCTCGATGCCGAGGGCCGCGTCAACAACGCGCGCATCGGGGTCGAGCAGGCGCGGCTGGTCGCGCAGGAATCGCGCGTGCGTCGCGAGGGCCTCGTCGAGCAGTTCGCCGCCACGCGTTTCGATCTCGCCGAAGTGCTCGCGGGCCTGGCGGCGGATGCCGCGGTCAGCGCCTGGGAGGAATCCCTCGGCGTGACGCGCGCCGATCTCGAGAAGCTCGGCCAGGTCAACCTCGCGGCCATCGACGAGCTCAAGGAGTCGTCGGAGCGCAAGGAGTACCTCGACCGCCAGTTCGCCGACGTCACCGCGGCGCTGACCACGCTCGAAGAGGCGATGAAGAAGATCGACAAGGAGACGCGCACGCGCTTCGAGGACACCTTCAACCGCATCAATGCCGGCATGCAGGAGAAATTCCCCAAGCTGTTCGGCGGCGGACATGCCTACCTGGAGCTGGTGGGCGAGGATCCGCTGGCGGCAGGCGTCGGCGTGATGGCGCGCCCGCCGGGCAAGCGCAACAGCAGCATCCACCAGCTGTCGGGCGGCGAGAAGGCGCTGACCGCGGTGGCGCTGGTGTTCTCGATCTTCGACCTGAACCCCGCGCCGTTCTGCCTGCTGGACGAAGTGGACGCGCCGCTCGACGAGCACAACGTCGGCCGCTTCTGCGACATCGTCAAGGAGATGTCGCAGCGCGTGCAGTTCATCTTCATCACCCACAACAAGGCGACCATGGAGCTGGCCTCGCAGCTGCTGGGCGTCACGATGACCGAGCCCGGCTGCTCGCGCCTCGTGTCCGTCGACGTCGACGAGGCGGTGCGCATGGCCACGGCGTGATGACGGCATGAGCGAGCTGCGCCTCATTCTTCTCGTCGCGGGCCTGCTGTTCATCGCCGGCATCGCGGGATTTGAATGGTGGCGCGCACGCCGCGGGCGCACGCTCGCGGCCCCGGCCCAGGACGAATCCAACGCGCGGGACGCGCCGCCCGCGGCACGATCCGCCGCGGCTTTGCCCGAGGTCAACGTGGTGCGCGAGGCGCGGGTCGCCGTCGCCGACAGCCTGCCGGTCATCGAGCTCGAGAGCGCCTCGGAATCCGGCACGCGCCGCGCGCTCGGCATTTCGATTTCCGACGAAGTTGCCGTCGACGTGTTGCAGCCCGAGGCGGACGCCGGCGCGCCCGCAGCGCGCGCGGCGACGACGCGCGCGCCGGCACCGCGCCAGGAGCCGTTCATCGGTGACGGCGTCGAGCTCTCCGAAGTGCGGGTGTTCGAGGAACAGCCGGTGCACGGCCCGAACCTGGTGCTCGACTGGCCCAAGGAATCCGAGCGCCGCATCGTCACGTTGCGCGTGGTGCCGAAGAAGGACCCGCGCTTCTCCGGGCGCGTGCTGCGCCAGGGATTCGCGAGCGCGGGCTTCTGGCACGGACCGCTCGACATCTATCACCTGCCGGACGAAGAGGGTCGCGTGGTCGTGAGCGCCACCGCGCTGGCGCAGCCCGGCACCTTCGATCCCTCGATCATGGATTCGCAGCGCTTCTCGGGACTGAACCTGTTCGCGGTGCTGCCGGGACCGATGTCCGAGAGCGAAGCCTTCGACGTGCTCGTGGGCGCGGCCCGCTCGCTCGCCGAGCGGCTGGAAGGCACGATCACCGACCAGCACGGCGAGGAACTGACCGGGCCGCGCATCTCCCGGCTGCGCCAGTCGTTGCAGGCGCCTCCGCAGGCGCGGGCTGCCGGCGAGGCCTGAGCGTGGCGGAGTCCAGCGCTGCGCAGCGGGTCGCGCAGCTGCGCGAGGAGATCAACGGACACGACTACCGCTATTACGTGCTCAACGAGCCGGCGGTGCCTGATGCCGAGTACGACCGCCTCATGGCCGAGCTCAAGGCACTCGAGGCGGATCATCCCGAGCTGGTCACGCCTGATTCGCCGACGCAGCGCGTCTCGGGCAGCACGTCGCCCGAGTTCGCGGAGGTGCGCCACACCATCCCGATGCTGTCGTTGTCGAACGGCTTCACCGAAGAGGACCTGGTCGAGTTCGATCGCAAGGTCCGTGAGCGCCTCGGCCGCGACGGTCCCATCGACTACTCGGCGACGCCCAAGCTCGATGGGCTGGCGATCTCGGTGCTGTATCGCGACGGCGTGTACACGCGCGCCGCGACGCGCGGCGACGGCGTCACCGGCGAGGACGTGACCGCCAACGTTGCCACCATCCGCTCGGTGCCGCGGCGCCTGCGCGGCAAGCCGCCGGCGGTGCTGGAAGTGCGCGGCGAGGTGTTCCTGCCGTACGCGGGCTTCGAGAAGATGAACCGCGACCAGCAGGCGCGCGGCGAGAAGACCTACGTGAACCCGCGCAACGCGGCCTCGGGCAGCCTGCGGCAGCTCGACCCGCGCATCACCGCGCAGCGGCCGCTGGACCTCAATTTCTACGAGCTCGGCGTGGTCGAGGGCGGGGCGGTGCCCGAGCGGCACAGCGAGCTTTCGGGCTGGCTCAATGCGCTCGGCCTGCGTACCGGTTCCGAGGGCCGCAGGGTGCGGGGGGTCGAAGGCTGCCTCGGGTACTACCGCGACATCGGCGCGCGCCGCGCCAGCCTGCCGTTCCAGATCGATGGCGTGGTCTACAAGGTAGATAGCCGCGCGGACCAGGAGAAGCTCGGTTTCGTGTCACGCGCGCCGCGCTGGGCGCTGGCGCACAAGTTCCCGGCCGAGGAAGAGATGACCGTGATGGAGGACGTGATCTTCAACGTCGGCCGCACCGGCGCGCTCACGCCCGCGGCCAAGCTCAGGCCGGTGTTCGTCGGCGGCGTGACCGTGAGCAACGCCACGCTGCACAACATGGACGAGATCGCGCGCAAGGATCTCAAGATCAACGACACGGTCATCGTGCGCCGCGCTGGCGACGTGATCCCGGAAGTCGTGGCACCGGTGCTCGAGAGGCGCCCGGCCAACGCGCGCGACCCGGAAATGCCGAAGCAATGCCCGGTGTGCGGCTCGGACGTGGTGCGGCTCGAAGACCAGGCCGTCTACAAGTGCACCGGCGGGCACCTGAAGTGCAAGGCGCAGCGCGCCGAATGGATCCTGCACTTCGCCGGCCGGCGCGCCATGGACATCGAGGGCCTGGGCGAACGGCTGGTCGAGCAACTGGTGAACGACGAGCGCCTGAAGACGCCCGCCGACCTGTACACGCTCGGCGAGGCGGAGCTCGGCGCGCTCAAGTTCGTGGCCACCAATGCCGACGGCAACACCGTGGAACGGCGCTTCGGCGAGAAGAACGCCGCGAGCCTGTCCAAGGCCATCGAGCGCAGCCGCCAAACTACCTTGCCGCGCTTCCTGTTCGCGCTCGGCATCCCGCAGGTGGGTGAATCCACGGCGCGGGCGCTGGCGGAGCAATTCGGCGACCTCGGGCCGCTGATGGGCGCGGACGCGGCGAAGATCGAGGAAACGCCCGACGTCGGGCCGATCGTCTCGCAGGAGATCGCGAAGTTCTTCGCCGACCCCGGCTATCGCAAGGTGGTCGACGCGCTCGTCGCGGCAGGCATCCGTTGGGATCCCATCCAGGTGGTGCCGGCCGCGGAGGCGCCCTTGTCGGGCCTCACCTTCGTGATCACCGGCACGCTCGCGGGCCTGCAACGCGAGGAAGCCGAGGACGCGCTGCGCCTGCTCGGCGCCAAGGTGTCGGGCAGCGTCTCGAAGAAGACCAGCTTCCTCGTGGTCGGCGCGGACGCCGGCTCGAAGCTCGCCAAGGCGCAATCGCTCGGCGTGCGCATTCTCGACGAGGATGCGCTCGATCGGATCCTGCAAACGAAACGGCCGCCGGAACCTGCCTGAGGCGCCGGCGGCCGTGTCGACGCGGGCGCGCTAGTTAGTCTTCGGGGCCTCGGGCGCCGGCGCCGCGGGCGAGGCCGGGGCCGCACCCGCCGCCGGGGCGGGGGCCGCAGCGGCGGAGGCCAGCGGCGGATCGACCTTCGCCGCCTTCAGCAGGTCATCCGAATACGCGCGGAACTTCTTGCTCATCACGATCTGCTTGAGCTGGTCCTGTACGGCCTCGAAGGTCGGCGGCGCGCGGTCGCGCGTGCCGAGCAGCTGGATCACGTGCCAGCCGTACTCGGTCTGCACCGGCGATTGGGTCACTTCGCCGTTCTTGAGCAGCGCCACGGCGTCGGAGAACGGCTTGACCATGGCATTCGGCGGGAACCAGTCGAGGTCGCCACCCTTGGAAGCCGAGCCCTTGTCGCTCGACAGCCGCTTGGCGAGGCTGGCGAAGTCACCGCCGTTCTTCAGCTGGTCGATGATTTTTTGCGCGACATCCGCGCTGCTCACCAGGATGTGCCGGGCGTGGTACTCGACCAGCGGCGTCGAGGCCATCTGGGTATCGAACTCAGCGCGCAGCTCGGCGTCGGTCGGCGTGCGCTCCTTGAGGTACTTCTGCGCGACTGCCTGCTGCAGCAGGTTCAGTCGCTGCAGCTCGAGGCGCGAGGCGATCTCGGGATCCCGGGTGAGGCCGTCCTTCTCCGCCTGCTGGGCCAGCAACTGGATACGCACCAGGTTCTCCTTGATCTGCTGCTGCACGTCGGCCGGCAGATCGCTCGAGGCCTTGCCCTGGGTCACGGCCTTCACGTAATCCTCGTACAGCTCCTGGCTGATCGGCTGGCCATTGACGGTCACCAGCGGAGGCTTGGCGGGCGTAGCGGGGGCGGCGGCTTTCTCCGCCGCTGGCTTGCTACAGGCGGCGAGCGCGAGGGCCGCACCCACGACCAGGAATCGAATGGCTTTCATTTGATCTCTCAAGAAGTTGAATGGAGTTATTCGTGAAGAACTCAAACGGGCCGCGCGTCGATCGAAAGCGCGTGGATGTCCCGGCCCATGAGCTCGGCGGCGGCAGCATAGACCATCCGGTGTCGCTGCACTTGCGTGGCGCCGTTGAACGCCGCGGCGGCGATGGTCACGTGGAAATGACCGCCTTCGCGCGCGCCGGCGTGGCCGGCGTGCCTCGCGCTGTCGTCGCGGATGTCGAGAAGCGTGGGATGCAGCGCCTGCTCCAGGGCGGCGCGCAGGCGTTCGATGCGGGTCGCGGCGCTCACGAGGGCGTCTCCGGAGGATCCTTCTGTTCGTAGCCGCGCAGCAGCCAGAAGATCAGCACGACGTTGAAAGCGAGCAGCAGCGGGATGGTGATCCAGGACTTGAAGATGACCCAGGCCGCTTCGCTCATGTGATACGCGATCCAGATATTGGTCGCGCCGAGCGCCGCGTAGAAAAGCGCCGACACCAGCGACAGCGAGCGCCATGTCGTGGGCTCGATCCTGTGGTCTTCAGGGATGGAGCTGCCGATCAACCGCTCCAGCAATGTCTGACGACCGATCCAGACGCTGCCCGCAAGCAGCGCCGCGATCGCCCAGTAGAAGACCGTCGCTTTCCACTGGATGAATCGCACGTCGTGCAATACCAGCGTGATTCCGCCGAAAACCCACACCAGCACCGCGCTGACGAGGTGCATCTTCGGTATCGTGCGCGTGCGAAACCAATCCCAGGCCAACAACAGGGCCATGGCGGCCATGAGTACGCCCGTGGCGACATAAATCCCGCCCAGCGCCCACGCGATGAAGAACGCTGCCAGTGGAAAGAATTCGATGAGCGATTGCATGCAGATCCGTGGACGGAGCGATGAGATGCGGGCGCGTATGATACCGGCCCCGCCCGGCGCCGTGTCTGGCAGGCGCGGGAAGCCCGCGTGAGCCAGTATTTCGAGCTACATCCCCAGAACCCGCAGCTGCGCCTGATCCGCCGCGCGGTCGAAATCGCGCGCAGCGGCGGCCTGATCGTGTACCCGACGGATTCCTGCTACGCGCTCGGTTGCCACATCGGCGATACGGCCGCGCTGGATCGCATCCGGCGCATCCGCAACGCCGACCGCCATCACCACTTCACGCTGATGTGCCGCGACCTCGCCGAGATCGCGCGCTATGCCAAGGTCGAGACCTGGCAGTTCCGCATGTTGAAGGCGGCGACGCCGGGGCCGTACACCTTCCTGCTGCCGGCGACGCGCGAGACGCCGCGCCGGCTGCAGCACGAGAAGCGACGCACCATCGGCATCCGCGTGCCGGACCACGAAGTGCCACGCCTGCTGCTCGCGGAACTCGGCGAGCCCATCATGAGTTCGACGCTGCTCTTGCCAGGCGACGAGCTGCCGCTGACCGATGGCCGCGAGATCAGAAACCGGCTCGAGCATCAAGTGGATTGTGTGCTCGACGGCGGCCACTGTGGCATCGAGCCGACGACCGTCGTGGACCTCGCCGCGAATCCTCCGACCGTCGCACGGATTGGACGCGGCGACCTGGCACCGCTCGGCCTCTAGAAGCGGTGTCAGGCGGGGAAAGCCGGGATAACTTTTGCAGGCATTTTCGGCCGCGCGAGCGCAAAAGTTATCCCGACTTTCCCCGCCTGACACCACTATAATTCGGCGCTTCAAGTGAGCAGCCATCCGCAAGCCAAACGAGTTCTGTCCGGGATGCGGCCGACCGGTCAGCTGCATCTCGGCAACTACCACGGCGCACTCAAGAACTGGGTCGACCTGCAGTACCAGTACGAGTGCTATTTCTTCGTCGCCGACTGGCACATGCTGACCACGGGCTACGAAGACACCAAGCAGCTGCCGAAATTCATCCACGAGATGCTGATCGACTGGCTGGCCGCGGGACTCAACCCCGGCGTCGCCACGCTGTTCGTGCAGTCGCACGTGCCCGAGCACGCCGAGCTGCACCTGCTGCTGTCGATGATCACGCCGCTCGGCTGGCTGGAGCGGGTGCCTAGCTACAAGGACCAGCAGGAACAGCTCAAGGAAAAGGATCTCGCCACGTACGGCTTCCTCGGCTACCCGCTGTTGCAGACCGCCGACATCCTGCTGTACCGCCCGGCCTACGTGCCGGTGGGCGAGGACCAGGTGGCGCACGTGGAGATCACCCGCGAGGTCGCGCGGCGCTTCAACCACATCTACGGCCGCGAACCCGACTTCGAAACCAAGGCCGAGAACGCCATCAAGCAGCTCGGCGGGCGCAACAGCACCATGTACAAGCAGCTGCGCAAGAAGTTCCAGGAGAACGGCGACCAGCTCGCGCTCGACAAGGCGCGCCAGCTGGTCGAGACCAACACGCGCCTGACCGTCGCCGACCGCGAGAGGTTGTTAGGCTACCTGGAAGGCGGCAGCGTCAGCATCCTGCCCGAGCCGCAGGTGTTGTTGACCGCGACGCCCAAGGTGCCCGGCCTCGACGGCCGCAAGATGTCGAAGTCCTACGGCAACACCATCGGCCTGCGCGAGGATCCGGACGAGGTCGCGAAGAAGCTCAAGACCATGCAGACCGATCCGGCGCGCGTGCGCCGCACGGATCCCGGCAATCCCGACATCTGCCCGGTGTTCGACCTGCACAAGATCTACTCGAGCGAAGAGACCCGCGCCTGGGCGGCCAACGGCTGCCGCAGCGCCGGCATCGGCTGCCTGGAGTGCAAGAAACCGCTGATCGACAAGGTCGTCGAGGAGATCACCGGCATCCGCAAGCGCGCCCAGGAGTTCGAGGAAAACCCCGAGCTGGTGCGCAACATCGTGGCCGAGGGCGGCGAGAAGGCGCGCGAGGCCGCGCGTGCGACGCTCGACGACGTGCGCCGCGCGATGAATCTGAGGGTGGACTGACATGGCGAAGAAAGCAGCGAAGCCGGATCTGCGTGTCGTCGTCGACAACTCGTCCGAAAGAGCGGGCGCAGGCGCCGACCAGCCGGCCGACAAGCACACCGAATCCCCCGAGCAGGTGGAGATGCCGTTCGCCATCGTGAATGG
Source organism: Steroidobacteraceae bacterium (assembly GCA_035701825.1). Lineage (GTDB taxonomy): Bacteria > Pseudomonadota > Gammaproteobacteria > Steroidobacterales > Steroidobacteraceae > CADEED01. Next base: position 7,972 of record DASSRK010000059.1, on the reverse strand, counting down.
CGAGGCCATCACCCAGCTGCCGAAGGATCTGTACATCCCGCCGCAGGCGCTGGAAGTCTTCCTCGAGGCCTTCGAAGGGCCGCTCGACCTTCTGCTCTACATGATCCGGCGGCAGAACCTCGACATCCTCGACATCCCGATCGCCGACATCACCAAGCAGTACATGGACTACATCGGCCTCATGGCCGACCTGCAGCTCGAGCTGGCGGGTGAGTACATGGTGATGGCCGCGACGCTGGCGGAGATCAAGTCGCGCATGCTGCTGCCGCGCGCCTCGGACCCCAACGCCGGGGAAGAGGGCGATCCACGCGCCGACCTCGTGCGCCGCCTGCAGGAATACGAGCGCTTCAAGAGCGCCGCCGAGAGCATCGACCGCATCCCGCGCATGGACCGCGACACCTGGGTGGGCAGCGCCGAGCTCGGCGAGCGCAAGTCCTCGCGCCCGCTGCCGCAGGTCGCCATGCAGGAAATGCTGTTGGCGTTCCGCGACGTGGTGCTGCGCGCCGAGATGTTCGCCCACCACCACGTGCAGCGCGAGCGCCTGTCGGTGCGCGTGCGCATGTCTGATATTCTCTCGTCGCTCGAGAAGACCAGCTTCGTGGAGTTCGTGAACCTCTTCAAACCGGAAGAGGGACGCATGGGCGTCACGGTGACCTTCGTCGCGATCCTCGAACTGGTGCGCGAGGGATTGATCGAGATCGTGCAGACCGAGGCGTACGCGCCCATCCACGTGCGCAAGGGCGAAGGTTCGCGCGGTCTGCGGCTGGCGGTCGACAACGACGCCGCCGAGGAAACGGATATCGCCGCCATGGTGGGCGACGCTGCCGACGAGCCGGCGCTGGTGCCAGACGAGGCCGCGGAGGCCGACACCGACGCCCCGGAGCAATCGGACGGAGAAACGCATGAGTGATTCCTACCTCAAGAACGTGATCGAAGCGGCGCTGCTGGCGGCCGCGCGGCCCGTGTCCGTGTCCGAGCTGGCGCAGATCTTCGACGAGCAGTCGCGCCCGGCACCGAAGGAAATCCGTGCGCTGCTGGAGCAGCTGGCCGCGGACTACGAAGGCCGCGGCGTCGCGATCCGCGAGACCGCCAATGGCTTTCGCTTCCAGGTGCGCAGCGAGTTCGCGCACGAGGTGTCGCGCCTGTGGCCCGACCGCCCGAAGAAATACTCGCGCGCGTTGCTCGAGACGCTCGCGCTCATCGCCTACCGCCAGCCGATCACCCGCGCCGAGATCGAGAACGTGCGCGGCGTGGCGGTGAATCCCGAGATCATCAAGACGCTCATGGAGCGCAGCTGGGTGCGCGTCGTCGGCCATCGCGACGTGCCCGGCCACCCGGAGCTGCTCGGCACCACCGCCGAGTTCCTCGATTACTTCTCGCTCAAGTCGATCGAAGACCTGCCGCCGTTGGCCGAGCTCAAGTCCCTGTCGGACCTCAACCTGCAGTTGCCGCTACCGGGCACGGCGCCGGATGGCAATGGCGCGGATGCGCCCGCCGAAGGCACGGCGGACGGCGCCGAAGTGGCGCTGGTGCCGGCCGTGGCGTCGACGACCGACGCGAGCCCCGACGAGGCCGCGGAAAAACTCGACGCGGCCGCCGACGATGATGCGGACGAGGAAGAGCTCACCGCGCCCGGCAACTCGGCTTCAGGCCTCGTCGCGGCGCCTCCGTCCGACGAGAACTGAGAACACCCGGAGTTCGCCATGCCGCGTCCGCGTTCGCGTGCGACGCCCGCCGGCGCGGCCGAGCGGCTGCAGAAATACCTGGCCCAGCGTGGCCTCGGCTCGCGCCGTGGCATCGAGGAGTGGATCCGCGCGCAGCGCCTGACGGTCAATGGCCGCATCGCCGAGCTCGGGCAGAAGGTCACCGCCGCCGACGATATCCGCCTCGACGGCCGCCCGATCCGCGTGCGCGCCGCCGAATCCGCGCAGGCTTTCATGTTCAACCGCTCGCCCGGGGATCCGTTGCGTGAATCGACCGCCGAGCGCGCGGCGCTGATCGAGCGGCTGCCGAAGAACGCGGGCCGCCGGTTCATCGCGGTCAGCCCGATGCCGAACGTCGACGGCGGCCTCGAGCTCGTCACTTCGGACGGCGCGCTGGCCACGCGCCTGCAGCGCGCGGTGCATCGCCTGCCGACCGAGTTCAACGTGCGCGTCAAGGGCACGCTCGGTCCCGACCAGCTCGCCGGCGTGAAGAGCGGCAAGCTCGACCGGCCGGCGCGCATGGTCATCGACGCGCTGAGCGCGAGCGAGGCGGAGATCGAAGCCGCCAACCGCTGGTATTCGATCGTGGCGCGCGGCGCCAGCGGCAAGGACATCCGCCAGCTGTTCGAGCGGCAGGGCGCGCTCGTGAGCCGCGTGCTGCGGCTGTCGATGGGTAGTTTGAAGCTGGAGAAGGACCTGGTGCGCGGGCAGTTCCGCCAGCTCGAGGAAGCCGACGTCGCGGCGCTGCTCAACCCGCCTGCGCCCGGAACCGCCGACCCGTGATGCCGCGGCTCGCCGGGCCCAGCAAGGCGAGGTAGGGCCCGGTCAGCGACTCCGGCGTCGGCAGCGATTCGGCCGCCTCCGACGGATAGGCCTGGCGCCGCATCGAGGTGCGCACCTTGCCCGGGTCGATCACGTTGACGCGCACCGGCGAGGTGCTCTCCAGCTCCTGCGACAGCACCTGCGCGAAGCCCTCCACCGCGAACTTCGAAATCGAGTACGCGCCCCAGTAGGCGCGGCCGCGATTGCCGACCCCGCTGCTGGTGAACAGCACGGCCGCATCGCGCGAGGTACGCAGCAGCGGCAGCAACTGGCGCGTGAGCACGAAGGCCGCGGTCAGGTTCACGTGCATCACCCGCATGAACGTCGGCACGTCGTACTGCTCGATGGGCGTGAGCGTGCCCAGCAGGGCCGCGTTGTGCAGCAGGCCGTCGAGACGGCCATAGCGCTTGTGGATGGCCTCGGCCACCGCCTCGTAGTCGGCCGCCATGGCGCGCTCGAGATCGAGCGGCACGATGCTGGCTTCGGGCGCATCGAGCTTCCCGATCTCCGAGTGCACGGCCTCGAGCTTGCGCACGTTGCGCCCGTGCAGGATGACTTCCGCGCCGGCCGCGGCCAGGGCCAGTGCCACCGCGCGGCCAATGCCGGAGCTCGCGCCGGTGACGAGCACGGCGCGGCCCTTGAACTCGCCAGGCGCGGGTTCGTGCCCGCGGGGATCGAAAGCGGATTCGTTCATGTGCGGCCGGGGGTCAGGAAGGATTGCGGGGCGGGGCGTCGTCGTCGGGAGGCTCGATCGCGGGCGCGGAGCTGAGCACGCGCACGCCTTTCTCGATCTGCTCCACGGGTTCGACCGGCGCATCGGCGGTCGCGCCCAGCTCGGTGAATTTGCGTGCCTGTGGCAGGACGTTGCGCTCCATCGAGCCGACCGCGGAGTTGAACGCGTCGATGGCCGACCCGAAGGACTTGCCGACCTTCTGCAGGTGGCCGACGAACACGCTGAGGCGCTTGTGCAGGTCCTGCCCGAGCTCGCGGATCTCGCGCGCGTTCTCGGTGACGCGCGACTGGCGCCAGCCATACGCGATGACCTTGAGCAGCGCCATCAGCGTGGACGGCGTGGTCACGATGATGCGCTGCCGGAGCGCGTTGTCGATCAGCTCGGGACTCTCGGCCAGCGCGGCCGACAGGAACTGGTCGCCCGGCAGGAACAGCACGGCGAACTCCGGGCTGTGCTCGAACTGCTCCCAGTAGCTCTTGCGGCCGAGCTCGCGCACGCGCTCTTCCACCTGTCGCGCGTGGCGCGCCAGTTGCGCGCGTCGCGCCTCGTCATCCGGCGCCTCGACGGCCGCCAGGTACGCATCGAGCGGCGTCTTGGCGTCCACCACGATGCTGCGCTCTTCGGGCATGCGCACCAGCAGGTCCGGCCGCAGCGCGCCGCCCTCGAGCGTCACGTGCTCCTGCTCGGTGAAATCGCAGTGCTCCGACATGCCCGCGAGCTCGACCACGCGGCGCAGGGTGATCTCGCCCCAGCGGCCGCGCACCTCGGGCCGGCGCAGCGCGGTGGACAGGTTGCGCGTCTCGCGCTGCAGGAGGTCCTGCACCTTCACGAGGTTCTCGATCTGGCCGGACAACTTGCCGGAGGTTTCGCGCCGCTCGCGCTCCAGGGCTTGCGACTGCTCTTCCTGCCGGGCGAGTGCCAGCTTCAGCGGTTCGACCAGCTGCTTGATGGCTTCTTCGCGTGCGGCGAGCGAGGCCGTCGCCGATTCCTGGTTGCGGCCGAAGATCTCGTTCGCGAGCTTGATGAAAGTCTGGCTGTTGGCATCCAGCGCCGCGCGCGAGCTGCTTTCGATGGCCAGCCGCACCTGGGCTTCGCTCTGCCGCAGCAGCTCGGCGTTGCGGGCGAGAGCCTGTTCTTCCGTGGCGAGCCTGGTGGTGGCCTCCGCCAGCTGCGCGCGCAGGTTCTCCGCGCGCCGCGCGGCGCGCAGCGTGCCGATGAGATAGCCGATGGCCGCCGCGGCCAGGGCTGCGAGCACTGTCCACAGCGCGTTCACGCGGCGCCGTTCCTGGGCCGGTCGAGCCAGGCGATGAGGTCGAGCGGCGTGTCCAGCCAGCCGTGCTGGAACCAGCGATCGGCGCGGTCATCGTCACCGATGTAGCCGAAGCCGGCGATCACCGAATACATCCCCGCGGCCTCGGCCGCCTGGCAATCGCGCTCCGCGTCGCCGACGAACACGCACTCGCGGGGCTCCACGCCCAGGGTTTGCGCGGCGTGCAGCAGCGGCAGGGGATGCGGCTTGCGCTGCGCCAGCGTGTCGCCGCTGACGACCGCGCGAGCGCGCGAATGCAGGTTCACTTCGACCAGCAGGGGATCGGTGAGCCAGCCCGGCTTGTTGGTGACGATGCCCCAGCTGAGCCCGCGCTCCTCGATGGCGTCGAGCATCTCGTCGCCGCCTTCGAACAGGCGCGTGTGCCGTGCCAGCCGCTGCCGATAGATGTTCAGCAGCCGCATGCGCATGGCCTCGTGCGCGTCCGGCTCGAGCACGCCGAAGCCGAGCTTCACGAGCGCGTGTCCGCCGTGCGAGACCTGCGCGCGCACCGTCTCGAAGTCGAGCGGCTCGAGCCTTTCCTCGGCGCGCAGGTCGTTGAGCGACTCGTGGAAGTCGCGCGCGGTGTCGAGCAGGGTGCCGTCGAGGTCGAACAGGACGGCGCGGATGGAGTGGGTGGTCACGAAGCCGCTCCGGAAGAAGCGCCGCCCTGGCGGGTCAGGTGCATGAGGTAATTCACGGAAGGGTCGCGGGTGAGCGAGCACTGCTCGCGCAGCGGATCGTATTTGAGGCCGGCGATGTCGGCGACTTCGAGCCCGGCGGCGCGCCCGAAACGCGCCACCTCGGAGGGCTTGAGCAGCCGGTCGTATTCATGCGTGCCGGGCGCCACGATGCGCGCCAGGTATTCGGCGCCGACGATGGCGAGCGCGAAGGATTTCAGGTTGCGATTGATGGTCGAGATGAACAGGTTGCCGCCGGGGCGCACCAGGTGACCGAGCGTCGCGAGCGTCGCGCCGGGCTCGGGGACGTGCTCGAGCATCTCCATGCAGGTGACCACGTCGAACCTGCCGGCGTGCGCTCTGGCGAGGCTCTCGGCCGACTCGATGCGATAGTCGATCGCCAGGCCGGACTCCATCGCGTGCAGGCGCGCGGTGTCGATCATCGAGGGCGCCAGGTCGATGGCGGTCACGTCCGCGCCCGCGCGCGCCAGCGATTCGGCCAGCAATCCGCCGCCGCAGCCCACGTCGAGCACGCGCGCGCCGCGCAGCGTCACCCGCTCGGCGACATAGCGCGCGCGCACCGGGTTGAGTTTGTGCAGCGCCTTGAACTCGCCGTCGACATCCCAGAAGCGGTGTGCCGCGGCCTCGAATTTGGCGATTTCCGCCGGATCGCTTTCGTTCAATGGACGGGATGAATCGGGGTTCACGAGGCCGGGAAGTATAGCCGCGCGAGGCGCGGGAAATGGACAAAAACGGGTGGCAAAACAGCCATTTCTGCGCGTCGTGGTGATAGAATTCCGCACCTTTTTTTGACCCCTCCCTACATGAACGAAATAGCGCGCGAAATCCTGCCGGTGAATCTCGAAGACGAGATGCGCCAGTCGTATCTCGACTACGCCATGAGCGTGATCGTGGGCCGCGCGCTGCCCGACGTCCGCGACGGTTTGAAGCCCGTGCACCGCCGCATCCTGCACGCCATGCGCGAGCTGGGTAACGACTGGAACAAGGCGTACAAGAAGTCCGCGCGCGTGGTCGGCGACGTCATCGGCAAATACCACCCGCATGGCGATACCGCCGTCTACGACGCGCTGGTGCGCATGGCGCAGGACTTCTCCATGCGCTACATGCTGGTCGACGGGCAGGGCAACTTCGGCTCGGTGGACGGCGACGCGCCGGCTGCCATGCGCTACACCGAAGTGCGCATGGCCCGCATCACCAGCGAGCTGCTGGCGGACATCGAGAAAGAGACCGTCGATTTCGTGCCGAACTACGACGGCTCGGAGAAAGAGCCGTCGGTCATGCCGGCGCGTTTCCCGAACCTGCTGGTCAATGGCTCGGCGGGTATTGCCGTCGGCATGGCGACCAACATCCCGCCGCACAACCTGGTGGAGATCATCAACGCCTGCCTGGCGGTGCTCGACGATCCCGAGGTCACGCTGGCCGCGCTGATGCAGCACGTGCCGGGACCGGACTTCCCGACGGCCGGCATCATCAACGGCGCCACCGAGATCGCCACCGCCTATCGCACCGGCCGCGGCCGCCTGTCGATCCGCGCGCGCACGCATTTCGAGGACGTGGACAAGGCGGGCGGGCGCCAGGCCATCATCGTCACCGAGCTGCCGTACCAGGTGAACAAGGCGCGCCTGCTCGAGCGCATCGCCGACCTGGCCCGCAACAAGGAAATCGAGGGCATCTCCGACCTGCGTGACGAGTCCGACAAGGACGGCATGCGCGTGGTCATCGAGCTCAAGCGCGGCGAAGTCGCCGAAGTGGTGCTCAACAATCTCTTTGCGCAAACCCCGCTCGAGACCGTGTTCGGCATCAACATGGTCGCGCTCATCGACGGCCAGCCGAAGCTGCTCGGCCTCAAGGAGATGCTCGAGGCCTTCGTGCGCCACCGCCGCGAGATCGTCACGCGCCGCACGATCTTCGATCTCGCCAAGGCGCGCGACCGCGCCCACGTGCTGGAAGGCCTGGCCGTCGCGCTCGCCAACATCGACGAGGTGATCGCGCTGATCCGCAATTCGCCGACGCCGCTGGAAGCCAAGGCCGGCCTCATGGGCCGTGCCTGGAATTCCGGCGCCGTGCCCGCGATGCTGGAGAAGGCCGGCGCCATTTCCACGCGCCCTTCGAGCGTCGGCGCCGATTTCGGCATGGTGGCCGGCGGCGGTTACAAGCTCACCGAGGTCCAGGCGCAGGCTATCCTCGACATGCGCCTGCACCGCCTCACGGGCCTCGAGCAGGACAAGATCGTCGCCGAGTACCAGGAACTGCTGGCGCTCATCGTGGACCTCACCGACATCCTCGCGCGCCCCGAGCGCCTCACGCAGGTGGTGCGCGAAGAGCTGATCGCCATCCGCGAACAGTACGGCGACGCGCGCCGCACCGAGATCAACCGCGACCACCTCGATCTGTCCACCGAGGACCTGATCGAGCCGCAGGACGTGGTGGTGACGCTGTCGCACGCCGGCTATGCCAAGAGCCAGCCGGTCACCGAGTACCAGGTGCAGCGCCGCGGCGGCCGCGGCAAGGCCGCGACCGCGGTGAAGGACGAGGACTTCGTCGAGAAGCTGTTCGTCGCGCACACGCACGACACCATCCTGTGCTTCTCCAATCGCGGCAAGGTCTACTGGAAGCGCGTGTTCGAACTACCGCAGGCGGGCCGCGGCTCGCGCGGCAAGCCCATGGTGAACCTGCTGCCGCTGGAAGAGGGCGAGAAGATCAACGC
>DASSRK010000058.1:0-53693 GCA_035701825.1 Steroidobacteraceae bacterium | reverse complement strand
CAGGAAGCCCGAGCTCGATGCGCAGCTGGTCGCCGACGGCATCGCACAGCAGATCGAGAAGCGCGTGATGTTCCGCCGCGCCATGAAGCGCGCCGTGATGAGCACCATGCGCTCGGGCGCCCTGGGCGTGAAGGTGCGCCTGTCGGGCCGCCTCAACGGCTCGGAAATCGCCCGCACCGAGTGGGCGCGCGAAGGCCGCGTGCCGCTGCACACCTTCCGCGCCGACATCGACTACGGCCTGGGCGAGGCCAAGACCACCTACGGCGTGATCGGCGTCAAGGTGTGGATCTTCAAGGGCGAAGTGTTCGACAAGGCCGAGCTCGAGACGCAGAGCGTCGAGGGCGCCGATGCGCAGGCCGCCGCGGCTGCCGCCCCGGCCGCCGCCGCCACGCCGGCCGCCTAAGGTAGATAGACCATGCAACAACCCAAGCGAACCAAGTATCGCAAGCAGTTCAAGGGAACGAACACCGGCTACGCGCACCGCGGCAGCTCGGTCTCGTTCGGCGAATTCGGACTGAAGGCGACCAGCCGCGCCCGCATGACGGCGCGCGAGATCGAAGCCGCGCGCCGCGCGCTGACCCGCTACGTGAAGCGCGGCGGCCAGGTGTGGAACCGCGTGTTCCCCGACGTGCCGGTATCGAAGAAGCCGCTCGAAGTCCGCATGGGCGCGGGCAAGGGCAACGTCGAGTACTGGGTGGCCAAGGTGCTGCCCGGCAAGGTCCTGTTCGAGATCGAGGGCGTCGACGAGGTGACCGCGCGTGAAGCGTTCCGCCTCGCCAGCGCCAAGCTCTCGGTGTCCACCATGTTCGTGAAACGGCAGGTGCGTTGATGAGCGCCAAAGAATTGCGCGGCAAAGAGAAGCAGGACCTGCAGGCGGAGCTGATCAAGCTGCGTCGTGAGCAGTTCAGCCTGCGCATGCAGGCCGCGAGCGGCCAGACCGTGAAGTCCTCGGACTTCGGCAAGGTCCGCAAGAGCATCGCGCGCGTGAAGACCGTGATGACGGAAAAGGCACGCGCAGGAGCGAAGAAATGAACGAAGTCGAACAGAAGAAGCCGGCGCGCGCGCTGACCGGCAAGGTCGTCTCGAACAAGATGGACAAGACCATCGCGGTCGAGATCGAGCGCCTGATCAAGCACGAGCGCTATGGCAAGTACATCCGCCGCACGACCAAGCTGCTGGCGCACGACGAGAACAAGGAAGCCCGCGAGGGTGACACCGTGTCGATCGTGCCGTGCCGCCCGCTGTCGCGCCGCAAGTCGTACAAGCTGGTCTCGGTCATCGAGAAAGCGAGCGCCTAATGATCCAGCTGCAAACCATGCTCAACGCCGCTGACAACAGCGGTGCCCGCACGCTGATGTGCATCAAGGTGCTCGGCGGCACGCGCCGGCGCTATGCGCAGGTCGGCGACGTGATCAAGGTGTCCATCAAGGACGCGATCCCGCGCGGCAAGGTCAAGAAGGGCGAGGTGTACGACGCCGTGGTGGTGCGCACCAAGCGCGGCGTGCGCCGCGCCGACGGCTCGGTGCTGCGTTTCGACACGAACGCCGCCGTGCTGCTGACCAACAAGCTCGAGCCCGTCGGTACCCGCATCTTCGGACCCGTGACGCGCGAGCTGCGCACCGAGCGGTTCATGAAGATCGTGTCGCTGGCTCCCGAGGTGCTGTGACATGAACAAGATTCGCAAGGGCGACCTGGTGGTCGTGTTGTCGGGCAAGGACAAGGGCCGTCAGGGCACCGTCCTGGAGATCGACGGCGAGAAGATCGTCGTCGAGAACGTCAACAAGGCGAAGAAGCACCAGAAGCCGAACCCGCAGAAGAACGTGCCGGCCGCCATCGTCGACAAGCCGATGCCGCTGCACATCTCGAAGGTGGCGATCTGGAACGCGGGCGCGAAGAAGGCGGACCGCGTCGGCATCAAGCAGTTGAAGGACGGCAAGCGTGTCCGTTTCTTCAAGTCCAACGGCGAAGTGATCGACGCCTGAGTGGCGCCGATATCATCGTGAGGAACAGGCAGTAATGGCCAGGTTAAAAGAGTTCTATCAGAAGACGGTCGTACCGAAGCTCAAGCAGGACTTGGGCCTCGAGAACGCCATGGAAATCCCGAAGATCACCAAGATCACGGTGAACATGGGCGTGGGCGAGGCCGTGGCCGACCGCAAGGTCATGGACGCGGCGGTGGCCGATCTCACCAAGATCACGGGCCAGAAGCCGGTGCTGTGTCTTTCCAAGAAGTCGATCGCGTCGTTCAAGGTTCGCGAGAACCTGGCGATCGGCTGCAAGGTGACGCTGCGCGGCGAACGCATGTACGAGTTCCTCGATCGCCTCATCACGATCGCGATCCCGCGCATCCGCGACTTCCGTGGCATCAACCCGCGTTCGTTCGACGGCCGCGGCAACTACAGCCTGGGCGTCAAGGAACAGATCATCTTCCCGGAAATCCAGTACGACCAGATCGACCAGCTCCGGGGCATGGACATCACGATCACCACGACGGCGAAGGACAACAAGCATGGCAAGGCCCTGCTCGAAGCCTTCAGTTTCCCGTTCCGCAAGTAAGGAACCACAGGGTATGGCCAAGACAAACATGGTCGAGCGCGAGAAGCGTCGCGCCAAAACCGTGAAGAAGTACGCGGCGAAGCGCGCAGCTCTCAAGGAGCTCATTCGCAGCCCCAAGACCTCCCCGGAGGCCCGTGCCGAAGCGCAGGTGAAGCTGCAGAAGCTGCCGCGCGACGCGAGCCCCTCGCGCGGTCGCAACCGTTGCGCGATCACCGGCCGCTCACGCGGCGTGTATCGCCGGTTCGGGCTCGCGCGAGTCAAGATCCGCGAGGCCGTGGCGCGCGGGGAGCTTCCCGGCGTGTCCAAGGCAAGCTGGTAAGGAGAGCGTGGCATGAGCATGACTGATCCCATTGCCGATCTCCTGACCCGCATCCGCAACGCGCAGCTGGCGCGCAAGACGGAAGTGTCGGTGTCCTCTTCGAAGCTGAAGCAGGCGCTGGTCAAGGTGCTGAAGGAAGAAGGCTACGTGGCCGGCTTCAACGTCGTGAACGACGGCGCGAAGTCGACGCTCTCGATCGAGCTCAAGTACTTCGAAGGCCGCCCGGTCATCGACCGCCTCGAGCGCGTGTCGCGTCCCGGCCTGCGCATCTACCGTGGCAAGAGCGAGCTGCCGAAGATCCAGGGCGGTCTGGGTACCGCCATCGTCTCCACGCCCAAGGGCGTGATGACCGACAAACAGGCGCGGGCCATCGGGCAGGGCGGCGAAGTGCTCTGCATCGTGGCCTAACTAGGAAAAGACTATGAGTCGAGTTGCAAAGCGACCCGTCGACCTGCCGCAGGGCGTCACCGCCACGATTGCGCAGCAGACGATCAAGGTCAAAGGTGCCAAGGGCGAGCTGTCGCTCGTGGTGGCCAACGGCGTCACCGTCGAGCAGCAGGACAAGAAGCTGCAGGTGAAGTTCGACGGCGAGGGCAGCCGCGTGTCCGCGGGCGCCGCGCGCGCGCACCTGGCGAACATGGTGGAAGGCGTCTCCAAGGGCTACGAGAAGAAGCTCGAGCTCGTGGGCGTCGGCTACCGCGCCGCGGTGCAGGGCAAGACGCTGAACCTCACGCTCGGCTTCTCGCATGCCGTGAATTTCCCGATCCCGGACGGCATCTCGATGGAGACGCCGAGCCAGACGGAAATCGTCATCAAGGGCATCGACGTCCAGAAGCTCGGCCAGGTTTGCGCCAAGATCCGCGCGATCCGCCCCCCGGAACCCTACAAGGGCAAGGGCGTGCGCTTCGCCGGAGAGCAGATCACCCTGAAGGAGGGCAAGAAGAAGTAATTCTTCGGCACTCAACCATGCAAATCACCAAGAAAGAGCGGCGCCAGCGCCGCGCCATCAAGACCCGCATGAAGATCCGCGAGCTCGGCGTCGCGCGTCTGACCGTGCACCGCACCCCGCAGCACATCTACGCGCAGGTGTTCGCCGCCGATGGCTCCAAGGTGCTGGCCGCGGCCTCCACCGTGCAGGAGAAGGTCGCCAAGGGGCTGAAGGGCACCGGCAACGTCGATGCGGCCAAGGCCATCGGCGCCGCCATCGCCGAGGCCGCCAAGGCCGCCGGCATCACCAAGGTCGCGTTCGATCGCGCGGGCTTCATGTACCACGGCCGCGTCAAGGCGCTGGCCGAAGCCGCGCGCGAAGCCGGCCTCGAGTTTTAAGGAACCACACACATGGCACGACCTGACAAACAGAACCAGGCGCAGGACGACTTCCTCGAGAAGCTGGTCGCCGTCAATCGCACCGCGAAGGTGGTCAAGGGTGGCCGCCAGTTCGGCTTCACCGCGCTGACCGTGGTGGGCGATGGCGCCGGGCGCGTGGGCTTCGGTTTCGGCAAGGCGCGTGAAGTGCCGGTCGCGATCAGCAAGGCGATGGCGCAGGCCCGCAAGAACATGGTCAACGTGGCGCTCAAGAACGACACGCTGCACTTCGCGATGAAGGGCACGCACGGCGCGACGCACGTGTACATGCAGCCCGCGTCCGACGGTACCGGCGTCATCGCCGGCGGCGGCATGCGCGCGGTGCTCGAGTGCGCCGGCGTGCGCAACGTGCTCGCCAAGAGCTATGGCTCGCGCAACCCGATCAACGTGGTGCGCGCCACCGTGAATGCGCTGGCCGCGGCGCGTTCGCCCGAGGACATCGCCGCCAAGCGCGGCAAGTCGGTCGAGGAGATCCTGGGTTAATCCGGGGTCACTCTTTCGAAGGACAGGCACATGGCCAACAAGCAAATCAAGGTCACGCTGGCGAAGAGCCTCGCGGGCCAGCTGAAGAACATCCAGGCGTCGGTGCGTGGCCTCGGCCTGCGCCGCCGCCACCAGACGGTGGAAGTCGCCGACACGCCGCAGAACCGCGGAATGATCTACACGGCGAAGCACCTGCTGCAGGTTACGGAGTAAGCACATCATGACGATGCGTCTGAATGACATGAAACCCGCCGCCGGCGCCCGCAAGGCCCGCCTGCGCGTGGGCCGCGGCGCCTCCGCCGGCCAGGGCAAGACCTGCGGCCGTGGCGTGAAGGGCCAGCGCGCGCGCAAGGGCGGCTACCACAAGGTCGGCTTCGAAGGCGGCCAGATGCCGCTGCAGCGCCGCCTGCCGAAGGTGGGCTTCCGCTCGAAGATCTTCGTGGCCGAAGTGCGCCTCGACGAACTGCTCAAGGTCGAAGGCTCGACCGTCGACCTCGACGCCTTGAAGAAGGCCAACGTGATCCCGACATTCGCGGATCGCGCGAAAGTCGTGTTGTCGGGCGAGATCAAGAAGGCCTATTCGCTGAAGGGCATCGCGGCCACCAAGGGCGCGAAGGAAGCCATCGAGAAGGCCGGCGGATCCGTCGAAGCGCTGCCCGAGCCGCCCAAGCCGGCCAAGCTGGCGCCCAAGAAGCAGGCCTGAGCGGACCGCCCCAGGTAAACAGGAACAGACGTGGCAGACAGCTCCCAGAATCCGGCAGCAGTACTCGGCAACGCGGCGCGCACCGGCGACGTGCGCAATCGCCTGCTGTTCCTGCTCGGCGGCCTGGTCGTCTACCGCATCGGCACGTACATCCCCGTTCCGGGCATCAACCCCGACGCGGTGGCGCGCTTCTTCAGCGACAACGCCCAGACCATCTTCGGCATCGTGAACATGTTCTCGGGTGGCGCGCTGTCGCGCCTCTCGATCTTCACGATGGGCGTGATGCCGTACATCTCCGCCTCGATCATCGTGCAGATGATGGCAATGGTGGTGCCGCAGTGGATGGAGTACCGCAAGGAAGGCGAGTCCGGCCGGCGCAAGCTCACCGAGATCACGCGCTATGGCACGCTGGGCCTCGCGCTGTTCCAGTCGTTCGTGACCGCGAGCGGCCTGCAGACGCAGAACATGGTGGTCGCGCCGGGCTGGCAGTTCCTGTTCGTCGCGACCATCACGATGACCACGGGCGCCATGTTCCTCATGTGGCTCGGTGAGCAGATCACCGAGCGCGGCGTGGGCAACGGCATCTCGATGATCATCCTCGGCGGCATCGTGGCCGGTTTCCCCGGCGCCATGGGCCGCACCATCGAGCAGATCAACACCGGCGAAATGTCCGGCGTGTTCGCCATCGCGCTCATCATCGTGGTGCTGGCGGTGACCGCGTTCTGCGTGTTCGTGGAGCGCGCGCAGCGCCGCATCCCGGTCGACTACGCCAAGCGCCAGGTGGGCCGCCGCATGATGCAGGCGCAGACCACGCACCTGCCGTTCAAGATCAACATGTCGGGCGTGATCCCGCCGATCTTCGCCTCGAGCCTGCTGGTGTTCCCGACGACCATCGCGACCTTCGCCGGCAACAACAACGACACCTGGTGGGGCAACGCGTTGCAGACGGTCTCGGCGACGCTCGGCTACGGCCAGCCGGCGCACATCACGCTGTACGCTTTCCTGATCATCTTCTTCTGCTTCTTCTACACGGCGCTGGTGTTCAACGCGCGCGAGACGGCCGACAACCTCAAGAAGTCGGGCGCCTTCATCCGCGGCATCCGCCCGGGACAGCAGACCGGCGACTACATCGACAAGGTGCTGACGCGCCTGACGCTGTGGGGCGCGCTGTACATCACCGCGGTGTGCCTCGTGCCCGAGCTGCTGGTGTCGCGCGGCGGCGTGCCGTTCGTGTTCGGCGGCACCTCGCTGCTGATCGTGGTGGTGGTCGCCATGGACTTTTTCTCGCAGCTGATCGCGCACACCCAGTCGCATCAGTACGGCAGCCTCATGAAGCGCGCCAATCTCATGGGTTATGGCCGCTCGGGCGCGCCGCAGTAAATCTTAAGGAAGGGTTGAGATCATGAAAGTACGTCCCTCGGTCAAGAAGATCTGCAAGAACTGCAAGGTCGTGCGCCGTCGCGGCGTCGTTTACGTCATCTGCTCGGACCCGCGCCACAAGCAGCGCCAGGGCTGAGTCGGTAGATAGGTCAATACAAGGTATCGAACATGGCACGTATAGCCGGCATCAACATCCCGATGAACAAGCACGTGGTGATCGGGCTCACGCACATCTTCGGCGTGGGACGTTCGCGTGCGAAGGACATCTGCGCGGCCACGGGCATCAACCCGACCACCAAGGTCAAGGATCTCACCGAGGCCGAGGTCAATTCGATCCGCTCGGTGCTGGCCAAGGCCGCGGTCGAAGGCGACCTGCGCCGCGAGAACTCCATGAACATCAAGCGTCTCATGGACCTCGGTTCGTACCGCGGGCTGCGCCATCGCAAGGGCCTGCCGGTCCGTGGCCAGCGCACCCGCACCAATGCCCGCACGCGCAAGGGTCCGCGCAAGCAGGCCGTGAAGCTGAACGCGCCTCCGGGCAAGGTTTAAGAGGTAGTTAGAAATGGCTGAAGAAAAGAAGTCAGAAGCCGCTGCCGCGGGCGCCTCGGGCGCCGCTGCCGCTGGTGGTGCGAAAAAACCGAAGAAGGCGCGCAAGAACGTCCTCGACGGCATCGCCCACGTGCACGCTTCCTTCAACAACACCATCATCACGATCACCGATCGCCAGGGAAACACGCTTTCCTGGGCGACCTCGGGTGGTTGCGGCTTCCGCGGTTCGCGCAAGTCGACGCCGTTCGCGGCGCAGGTGGCGGCTGAGAAGGCGGGAGTGGCGGCGCAGGAACACGGCGTGAAGAACGTCGAAGTGCGCGTCGGCGGCCCCGGCCCCGGCCGCGAGTCGGCGGTCCGCGCGCTGAACTCCTGTGGTCTCAAGATCACCAGCATCTCGGACATCACGCCGATCCCGCACAACGGTTGCCGTCCGCCCAAGAAGCGTCGCGTCTAAGGAATCCATACATGGCTCGTTACACCGGTCCCAAGTGCAAGCTCGCGCGTCGCGAAGGCACTGATCTGTTCCTCAAGAGCGGCGTCAAGCCGCTCGAGAGCAAGTGCAAGTTCCAGGTGCCGCCGGGCGGCATCAAGGGCGAGCGCAAGCAGCGCCTGTCGGACTACGGCCTGCAGCTGCGCGAGAAGCAGAAGCTGCGCCGCATGTACGGCGTGCTCGAGCGCCAGTTCGCCAACTACTACGTCGAAGCGGCGCGCCGCACCGGCTCCTCGGGCGAGAACCTGCTGAAGCTGCTCGAGTGCCGTCTCGACAACGTGGTGTACCGCATGGGCTTCGCCGCGACGCGCTCGGAAGCGCGCCAGCTGGTGGCGCACAAGGCCATCGCCGTGAACGACGGCGTGGTCACGATCGCCTCGTACCAGGTCAAGGCCGGTGACGTGATCACCGTGCGCGAGAAGGCCAAGAAGCAGCTGCGCGTCCAGGGTGCGATGCAGATCGCGACCCAGGTCGGCCTGCCCGAGTGGGTCGACGTGAACAGCACGGAGTTCCGCGGCGTGTTCAAGGCGGTGCCGAGCCGCGACGAGATCCTGCCGGACATCAACGAGAACCTCGTCGTCGAGTTGTATTCGAAGTGATTGTTCACGCCGCTTCCGGGCGGCGACATTGATAGCGATTGGGTGCCCGCCGTTAGCGGGCTCTACATCCCGCCTGACCGCGGGAAAGGTGGACTAGATGCAAGGTTCAGTGAGCGAATTCCTCAAGCCCCGAGTGGTGAAAGTGCAGCCGACTGCCCCGCGCCAGGCGCGCGTGGTGATCGAGCCGTTCGAGCGTGGTTTCGGCCACACCCTCGGCAACGCGCTGCGTCGTGTCCTGCTGTCGTCCATGCCGGGCGCGGCGATCACCGAAGTCGAGATCGAAGGCGTGCTCCACGAGTACACCTCCATCGAGGGCGTGCAGGAAGACGTGGTCGACATCCTGCTGAACCTCAAGCAGGTGGCGCTCAAGATGCACACCCGTGACAGCGCCGAGCTGCGCCTGTCGAAGAAGGGCCCGGGCCCGGTGACGGCCGGCGACATCCACACGGACCACGACATCGAAGTCGTGAACCCGGAGCTGGTGCTCGCCAACCTCACCAAGGCCGGTGAGCTGACGATGACGCTGCGCGTCGAGCGTGGCCGTGGCTACCGCCCGGCCGCCAACCGCGCCGCGTTCGAAGAGCAGAGCCGCCCGATCGGCCGCCTGCAGCTGGACGCGTCCTTCTCGCCCGTGCGCCGCGTGACCTACATGGTCGATGCCGCGCGCGTCGAGCAGCGCACCGACCTCGACAAGCTGGTCATCGACATCGAGACCAACGGCACGATCGACGCCGAGGAAGCCATCCGGCGCGCCGGCGCGATCCTCAAGGACCAGCTGTCGGTGTTCGTGGACCTGCAGGGCGAGGAAGAGGCCGCCACCAAGGTGTCGGAGATGCAGTTCGACCCGCTGCTGCTGCGGCCCGTGGACGAGCTCGAGCTCACCGTGCGTTCGGCCAACTGCCTCAAGGCGGAGAACATCCACTACATCGGCGACCTCGTGCAGCGCACCGAAGTCGAGCTGCTGCGCACCCCGAACCTCGGCAAGAAGTCGCTCACCGAGATCAAGGAAGTGCTGCAGAGCCACGGCCTGATGCTCGGCATGCGTCTCGATGGCTGGCCGCCGGCCGGCCTCAAGCACGACACCGATCGTGGAATGATTTAAGGAAGTAGATAGTCATGCGTCATCATCTCTCAGGGCGTCAGCTCTCCCGCAACGCGCCGCACCGCCACGCGCTGCTGCGCAGCCTGTCGGTCGCGCTGCTGCGTTACGAGACCATCCGCACCACCGTGCCGAAGGCCAAGGAACTGCGCCGCGTCGTCGAGCCGCTGATCACCCTCGGCAAGGACGACAGCGATGCGAACCGCCGCCTGGCGTTCTCGCGCCTGCGCGACTCCGAGATCGTCGCCAAGCTGTTCGACACCATCGGTCCGCGCTTCAAGGCGCGCCCGGGCGGCTATACCCGCATCCTGCACATGGAGCCGCGTCCCGGTGACAACGCCCCGATGGCGCTGATGCAGCTGGTCGAGCGTTCGGCGCCGCAGGGCGTCGAGTCCGCGCCGCAGGACAAGAAGGCGAAGAAGGCCGACAAGGCCAAGCCGGAAGCGGCCGCGAAGTCGAAGGAAGACAAGAAGGCCGAGGCCACCGCCAAGAAGGCGCGCGAGAAGGCCGCCAAGGAAGCCAAGGCTGCGAAGGCTGCCGCGCACAAGGCCGCCCGCAAGACCGGCGGCACCACGGCCAAGAAGAAGAAGGCTGCTCCGAAGAAGAAGAAGGCTTCGAAGTAGTCCGGCTCTTCAGTCGATCAGGAACGGGCGCCCCTCGAAAGAGTGGCGCCCGTTTTCATTGGGGCCACTCCGCCACCGGACCGGGGATCCAGCGCACCGCGAGCGCGGTGATGCCGAGCGCGATCAGCGCGATGACGATGGCCGCGCCCAGCCGCACCGCGCCCGAGACCTGTCCGGGGGAGGCGTCGTTGCGGGAGTCCTGGGGGACCTGGTCGTTCATCGCGCCCACTCTAATTCCGGCCGTTTTGCCTTGCCAGTCCGCGCTGCCGTAAGCTGCGCCGCACTCCAACAACCACAGGGGTGGGCCATGAGTCTCGGCAAAGAATTCAAAGAATTCGCGATGAAGGGCAATGTCATCGACATGGCGGTCGGTGTGATCATCGGTGCGGCGTTCGGCAAGATCGTCTCCTCACTGGTCGAGGACGTCATCATGCCGCCGATCGGCAAACTCATCGGCGGCGTGAACTTCTCCGACCTCGCCCTGAGCCTCGGCGCGGATCCCACCGGCAAGGAAGTGCTGTGGAAGTACGGCAACTTCCTGCAGATCACCTTCCAGTTCCTGATCGTCGCGTTCGTGCTGTTCATGCTGATCCGCACGATCAACCGCTTGAAGAAACCCGATCCCGCGACACCGCCGCCCGCCCCGCCGCGCCAGGAAGTGCTGCTGCAGGAGATCCGCGACCTGCTCGCGAAGAAGGCCTGACGACCCGGGATGGCCGCCGTTCGTTACCCATGGATGTTCCGGACGGCGGCCGTCATTCACCTGGCCTTCGGGCTGATCTGGATCTGGCGCTTCGGCTTCACCGAGTACGACCCCGCGCATCGCCCGCTGGGCATCGCTCTCGGCGTGGCCTCGATCCTGGTCGGAGCTTTCCTCCTGCGCCCGAGCAAGCCGGCCATGGCCGTGTCGGCGCTGTGCGCGGCGTTCATCGCCATTGCCGCCGCCTCCGCGGCGCCCACCATGCGCGGACCGGTGATCCTGTTCTTCGCGGCGGTGGCGATCGTGGCCGGACTCTATGCCGCGCTGGCCGCACGCGCGCTGTACGAGGCACCCATGCCGCGCGACGCCGACCGGGACTAGCCAGGCCGCGTCAGATTTTCGTGCCCGTTCGGGCGCGCCACCACGTCGTCCTCGATGCGCACGCCGCCGAACTTCTTGAGCTGCTCGACGCGTTTCCACTCGATCATCTTGCCAATGGGTTTGGCCTTCGCCTCGTCGAGCAACTGGTCGATGAAATAGAACCCGGGCTCCACGGTCACCACGAAGCCATCCTCGAGCTTGCGCGTCAGGCGCAGGAACGGGTGGTTGTAAGGGCGCTCGATCTCGCCGCCCGAGGCGTCGCGCTGCCGGCCGCCCACGTCGTGCACCTGGATGCCCAACAGGTGGCCGATGCCGTGCGGGTAGAACACCGAGGTCAGCGCCGTGTCGATGGCCTGGTCCGCGCTCACGTTGATCACCCCGATCTCGCGCAGGTACTCGCTGATCGCGCGGTATGAGGCCTGGTGGAAATCACGCCAGTCGAGCCCGGCGCGCACCTGCGCGCACAACTTCAGCTGCAGAGCGTCGAAGCCGCGGATGATCCCGGCGAACTCGGCGTCGTCGTGCGAGTGCGTGCGCGTGATGTCGCTGGCGTAGCCGGCGAATTCCGCGCCGGCGTCGATCAGCAACGAATGCAGCTTCGCCGGCGTCCGGCGTTGCTGGAACTGGTAGTGCAGCACCGCGCCGTTCTCGTTCAAGGCCACGATCGGGTTGTACGGCAGCTCCTGCTCGCGTTGCCCGCAGGCCTTCATGAACTCGAGCGCGATCTCGAACTCGCTGGCGCCGGCGCGGAAGGCACGCTCGGCGGCGACATGCCCGCGCATGCCGAGCATGTTGGCCTCGCGCAGCGCCGCGATCTCGTACGGCGTCTTGGCGGCACGCGCGTAGTCGAGCCGCGCGATCAGGTGTTCGGGATTGATGGCGGCCGGGCCCCAGGCAAGCAGCTCCGGAAACGGCGCGCCGATGAACGCGGTGCGCGACAGGTCCTTGGGAAGCGCCGCGCGTGCCGCTGCCTGGGTGGCGCAGCTGACGATGTCGAAGGCGCGGGTCCAGTAGGCGTCGGGCATGGTGGGCGACGCGTGCCAGTAGTCGACCGGCTGGTGGAGCAGCAACAGCGGCTTCCTGCCGGGCGCATAGAACACGAACGAGTCGGGCGCATCCGCCAGCGGCGCCCACACCTTGAACGGCGCCTGGGCGCGAAACGGCAGGTGGTGATCGTCCAGGAAGAGCAGGGGCGGCGTACCGGAGTGGACCAGCAGCGAGTCGTAGCCCGTGGCCGCGAGCGCGGTGCCGGTGCGCTTCTGCACCGTGTCGATGTGGGAGCCGAACAGCGCGGGCCAGCTGGCGACGTTTTGTTCAATGGCGGCTGAATTCATGGGCGGATTCTATTCGGGGTCCAAAGGCGTCGCTGGTTGACGCATTGCAGCAAACGAGCCCATCCGACGCTCGGAAGGCTGTTGTATCTCACCGAACACCCGGTGCTTGCTCGCGGCGGCAAACAAAGCTGTCGCCACTCGGTGACAAATTTTGTAGTTGTTTCAAATGAATTGGGGACTCGATAGAATCCCGCGCCGCGATGCGAATCGCGTCACAAACGTTTGTTTGGTCTCACTCACCACTAGATATTTTCGGGGTACCCCTACATGAAATTGAACGTTGCACTTGCCGCTTCGATCGCGGCCCTCGCGCTGATGACCGCCTGCAGCAAGCAGGAAGCCGCTTCGACGGAAGCTGCCGCTCCGGCTGCCGAAGCCACCGCTCCGGCCGCTGATCCGGCCGCTGCCCCGGCTGCTGACCCGGCCGCCGCTCCGGCCGCCGACGCTGCCGCTGCCGCTGCCCCGGCTGACGCCGCTGCCGCTCCGGCCGACGCCGCCGCGGCTCCGGCCGAAGCGCCGAAGCAGTAATCGACGATTACTGCTTCGAGCCGAGAGGCTCACACACGGCCCGGGCAGAACCTCAAAAGTCTGCCCGGGCTTTGTCTTTCCGGGGGAAGCGTGACTGTCAGTGTCAGGGATGCACGCGGTGCGAAACGCGATCGCGAGTGGATCGAAAGCGTCTACAGCGACTATCTGGACGATCTTTCGCCGCTGAACACCGGCGTGTTCAGCGCGACCTCGCTGGGCGAAATCGGCTACAGCGAATCGGACCAGCTCGGCCGCTGGTTCGCCGATCCCGCCGTCAACCCGCTGGTGATCCTGCGCGGCGCCGAGAACGTGGGTTTCGCCATGGTGGCGCGCGGCGGCAGCCCGGAGCCGGGCCGCGCCAAGGTCGACTACCGCATGGCGGAGTTTTTCGTGGCCCGCGGCTGGCGCCGGCGCGGCGTCGGGCGGCTCGCGGTGGAGCTGATCCTCAACCGCTTCGCCGGGCGCTGGGAGATCACCGAATACCTGCGCAACCCCGTCGCCGTCTCGTTCTGGCGGCGCGTGGTGGCTAACTACACCCAGGGCCGTTACCAGGAGCGCGTCACCAATGGCGAAGTCCGTCAGGTGTTCGAATCAGGCCTGTCCCGCGCGCAGAAGCCGGCTTGAGGCGCTTCTCGCGGCGCTGCTCGGGCTGACACTGCTCATGCCGATGGAAGGCTCGTATGCCGGTCCGCGCCCCAGCGGCTCGCGGGTGCCGACGCGCTCCGAGGTCATCGCCACCCAGGGCATGGCCGCGACCAGCCAGCCGCTGGCCACGCAGGTGGCGCTCGACATCCTCAAGAAGGGCGGCACCGCGGTCGACGCCGCGATCGCCGCCAACGCCACGCTCGGGCTCATGGAGCCCACCGGGAATGGTGTCGGTGGCGACCTGTTCGCCATCGTGTGGGACGCGAAGAGCGGCAAGCTGCACGGCCTCAATGGCAGCGGCCGCTCGCCGCGGTCGCTGACGCTGAAGAAGCTGCGCGAGGAACTGAAGAAACTCAACGTCACGAAGATCCCGCCGCGCGGGCCGCTGCCGGTGTCGGTGCCCGGCACCGTGGATGGCTGGTTCGAGCTGCATGCGAAGTTCGGCAAGCTGCCGATGAAGGAGCTGCTGCAGCCGGCGATCAACTACGCCCGCAATGGCTTCCCGGTGTCCGAGATCATCGCCGAGGGCTGGGCGCTGAACGCGCGCGTGCTCAAGGACTACCCGAATTACGCGGCCATCTACATGCCCGGCGGCCGCGCGCCGCAGAAGGGCGAGATCTTCCGCAACCCGCTGCTCGCCGACACGCTCACCGCCATCGCCAACGGCGGGCGCGACGCCTTCTACAAGGGCGAGATCGCGCAGCGCGTCGAGAAATACATGCGCGCCAATGGCGGCTACCTCACCGCCGCCGACTTCGCCGCGCACCACTCCGAGTGGGTCGAGCCCGTATCCACTAACTACCGCGGCTACGACGTGTGGGAGCTGCCGCCCAACACCCAGGGCGTGGCCGCGCTGCAGATGCTCAACATCCTCGAGGCCTACGACCTCAAGACCATGGGCTTCGGCAGCGCCGACTACCTGCACCTGTTCATCGAGGCCAAGAAGCTCGCCTTCGAGGATCGCGCGCGTTACTACGCCGATCCGGAGTTCGCCAGGATCCCGCTGAAGGCACTGCTGTCGAAGGACTATGCGGCGAAGCGCCGGGCGCTCATCAAGCCCGACAAGGCCGCGCTCGAATACCCGGTGGATACCCAAGCGATCGACCAGGGCGACACCATCTACATGACGGTGGCCGACGCCGCGGGCAACATGGTCTCGCTCATCCAGAGCAACTACCGCGGCATGGGTTCGGGCATGACTCCCGACGGTTGCGGCTTCATCCTGCAGGACCGCGGCGAGCTGTTCTCGCTCGAGGACGGCCATCCGAATGTCTACGCGCCGGGCAAGCGGCCGTTCCACACCATCATCCCGGCCTTCATCACGAAGGACGGCAAACCGTGGTTGTCGTTCGGCGTCATGGGCGGCGCCATGCAGCCGCAGGGGCACGTGCAGATCGTCGTCAACCTGGTCGACTTCGGCATGAACCTGCAGGAGGCTGGGGATGCGCCCCGGGCGCGCCACGACGGCTCCAGCGAACCCACGGGCGAACACATGGCCGACGGCGGCGAGGTGGTGCTGGAGCAGGGCTTCTCGCCCGAGGTGGTCAGGTCGCTCGAGGCGCGCGGCCACAAGGTCAGGGTGGAGAATGACGGCGACTTCGGCGGCTACCAGGCCATTGGCCGCAACCAGCAGGGCGTCTACTTCGGGGCTTCGGAATCGCGCAAGGACGGCGCCGCGCAGGGCTATTAGCGCCTCACAGGGCTCAGCGGGAACCCGCGGTGGCGGCGGGGTAACACACGCTGGTTGGCGCCGATGGTTTCGGACGCGCGAGCCTTGTCACCGATTGCGGGCGCTCGTGGCCACAGGGGGGTCCGGCCATCGGCGCCAGCACATTCACTGGGCGGCCGACGCGGCCGCCGGCGCTTCGGCTGCCAGCGGCAGCGTGATGCTGAAGGTGGTCCCGACTCCCGGCTGCGAACCGCAGCGGATCTGTCCCCCGTGGGCATCGACGATGCCCTTGCCGATATACAGCCCCAGCCCGGTGCCGGTCTTCTCGTGCTTGCGGCTGGCGGAGTAGTAAGGATCGAAGATGTGCGGCAGGTCTTCGGGCGCAATGCCCGGCCCGGTGTCCGAGATCTCGATGAGCGCGGTGCCGCCGCGCGTGCGGCTCACGACCGTGATGCGGTCGCCCGACTTGCAGAACTTGATCGCGTTGCCGATGAGGTTGTGGAACAGTTGCGTGAGCCGCGCGCGATCCGCCTGCGCGCGCATGACGTCGGTGCCGGCATCGTAGGCGAGCGTGACTCCCTTCTCGCGCGCCGGCGCTTCGTGCGTGGCGACCGCGTCGCGCAACACCTCGTTGATGATCATCGGCTTCGGCTCGATGCTGAGCTTGCCGGCGCGCAGGTTCGCCATGTCGAGCAGGTCGCCGATCATGCGGTTCATGAGATCGACATTGCGCTTGATGCGCTCGTACTGGTCGCGCACCTGTTGTGGCGAGAGCTGGTACTTGGGATTCAGCAGCATCGAAGCCGTGGTCGCCACCACGGACAGCGGCGTGCGCATGTCGTGCGACACGATGGCCAGCACGTCCTCGCGCGCCTTCAGCGCGCGCGCCAGTTCCTGCTTCTGCCGGTACAGCTCGAAGAACAGCTTGGCCTTCTGCTCGAGGATCATCGGGTTCACGGGCTTGAACAGCACGTCGACCGCGGCGGCATCGAAGCCGCGGAACACGGGGAGCGGGACCTGCGGGCCGGCGGCGCTCATGAAGACGATGGGCGTCGAGCTGCTGCGCTCGGCGCCGCGCATCATTTCCGCGAGCGCATGGCCATCGAGCGTCGGGATCTGCAGGTCGAGCAGCACGAACGCGAAGTCATGCTCGCGCGACAGGTTCATCGCCTCGGCCGCCGAGGTCGCCGTGAAGATCTCGCGATCCGGTTTGCGCAGGGCTTCGGCCAGTGCCGCCAGCTGCGCGGGATGATCCTCGACTACAAGACACTTGGCTCGCTCGACCGCTTCGTTCACCGGGGCCTCGTTACGGCTGGAACTGGAATCCGCGAAGTGTAGGGGAAACGGTGGCAGGGACTGCGGTGTCGCCATTTGGTTCATCGCGGGTTCAAGGGCAGGGCGTTAAAACCACGGCAGTGTGGGGCAATTCCCACAGGCGTGCCCGCGGTAGCCATGCCGGGGGGACGTCGGTCCACTCCTACAGGGACGAAACATGCGCATCCTTGGACTGTTGATCCTCGCGTGCATCGCACTTTCGTCGTGCAGCCGGGCGCAGGGCGAAGCGGAAGTGCCACGGACAGCGGTGCCAGAGCCGGCTCCCCCGGTGCCGCCTGCGATTGGGATGTCCGGACCCGCGGCGTCCGCACCCCGGCGGCAGACGCGCATGACAGAACGCGACGACGATGCCGACGGCATTGCCGACTACCGCGTGTTCGTCACGGAGTCATTCGACGCCGCAGGCAATCTCGTCGGCGTGACGACCGAGCAGGACTTCGAAGCGGACGGGGTCATCGACGAACGCGAGACCACTAACTTCCTCTGAGGCGAGCGCAAGGGCGCAATCCGGGACTTTCAGGGCGGGGCGGGGTCACAAACTACCGTCTGCCGGCAGAAAGAAGACATGTGCGGCGCCCGGCAGGAAATCCCGCCTCGACGCTCGACATAAGCAAGACAAAAAGGAACGTCACCGATGTTGCTGCGACTGCTCGTTGTCACGTCGTTTGCTGCAACCCTCTCGGCTTGCGGTGGTAGTTCGGATTCCGGCAACTCCGAGCCGGTCGAGACCAGCGGCGTATTCCTGGCCGGCGGCGCGCAGGGCGTGCACTACAGCACGCCGACGCGCTCCGGCAGCACCGATGCCGACGGCACCTTCAAGTACTTGCCTGGTGAGACCGTGAGCTTCTCGATCGGCTCCATCCAGCTGGGCTCGGCGCCCGGCGCGCCATCCATCACGGTCTTCACACTGGCCGGTGGCGCGCCACCGGCCACCGAGCTCGCGTTGCGGCGCGAGCTGGATCGCGCGCGGCGCGTCGTGACGCCATTCGTGCGCGCCGTGAACATCCAGTGGCTGATGATGGCGCTGGACGCGGACCACGACCCCGCCAATGGACTCGATCTGAGGAATGCGGAAGCGCTCCTGGCAGGCGCCACCCTCGATCTCGGACAGCGACTGATCCCGTTCGGATCGCGGCTCATGTCGCTCGCGCCCGGGCTGACCCTTGGCGTGCCGCCCTGGAAAGCCGTCGCCGAAGCGTATCGCGGCAGTGGAATCACGGTCGCGGTGCACGCCCGAACCGCGTATCGCTCGACGGAGGCGGGATTTTCCGAGGTCACCAATCACTCCACGAGCTATGGCGCGGGCGGTGTTCGTGAAGCTTCGGTTACCGACCTCGGCGACGATGGGTCGCCCGAGTCCACGATATCCTGGACCTACGATTCCCTGGGACGTCTGAAGTCCCAGTCGGTGCGCACGGATCCGGCGTCGTTGTACGCGACGAATAGCGACATCACCTGGCAGTTCGACGCGCGCGGCGCCCGTACGGCCTACGAAGCCACCACCGACGAGAGGTCCGATGGAACGGTGGATTCGGTGATGCGGATCAGCTACGAGAACGACAGCTACGGCTTTCCGACGGCCACGATCGTGCAGCAGTATGCGGGCGATGGCGCCACGCTCGCCGCACGTTCCGAGGAGCACATCATGCTCGATGCGCAGCGCCACCAGACCAGCTTGACGTACGACTCGGACACGAATGGCGACGGCGTTTACGACTCGCGTTGGACGGAAAGTCGCGCCGTCGATTCCTCCGGTCGCTACACGGGCAGCGTGCGCGAGGAAGACCTGGATGGAGACGGCACCGTGGACGCGCGCAGCGTGACCACGATCGATTACAGCGACCCATCCGGCACGGTCGTCACGGAATCAGAACGCGACGACAACGCGGACGGCGTGGTCGACTCGCGCTTCAAGCACAGCGCCCGCTACGACAGCGACGGCTTCCTGTTGTGGCAGGAATACCAGAGTGACGACGATGCCGACGGCACGCCGGAGTATTTGGCGCGCGACGAGCTCAGCTACGACCCGGAGCATCGCGTCATCACGCTCGAAAACCCCAGGGACGACAATGGCGACGGCGTGATCGACTCCAGTTCTCGCAATACCTACACGTATGACCCGGTCGGCAACCGGCTGACAAGCCAGTTCGCTCTTTACAATGCCAGCAGTCCCGATGCCGTCTACCAGATCAACGAGCAACGCACCTATGGCGCCTCGGGCGAGTTGCTGAAGTCCCAGTCCACCATACCCGGCAACGGCGCCGGGTCACCGGCATCCGGGGGCAGCTCGGTCGCGACACAGACGCCGGTGGCCGACGGCGTGCTGCTCCTGGCACAGGACTACCTCGAGTCTTCCGACATCGCGTACGTGTCGTCCCGGTAGCGCTGCGATGGCGCGCGTCGTCTCACGCGGATTCCAGCAGCGGCCGCAGGTACTCGGCGGTATGTGACTTGCCGTTGCGCGCGACGTCCTCGGGCGTCCCCGTCGCCACGATGGTGCCGCCACCGGCGCCGCCTTCCGGGCCGAGGTCGATGATCCAGTCGGCGGTCTTGATGACGTCGAGGTTGTGCTCGATGACCACCACCGTGTTGCCCTCGTCGCGCAGGCGGTGCAGCACGTCCAGCAGCTGCGCCACGTCGTGGAAGTGCAGGCCGGTGGTCGGCTCGTCGAGGATGTAGAGCGTGCGGCCGGTGGCGCGCTTGGCGAGCTCGCGCGCCAGCTTGACGCGCTGCGCCTCGCCGCCCGAGAGCGTGGTGGCGCTCTGTCCGAGCTGTAGATAGGACAGGCCCACGTCCATCAGGGTCTGCAGCCGCGAGCCCACGCCGGGCACGTTCTGGAACAACCGCAGCGCGTCCTCGACGTTCATCTCCAGCACTTCGCTGATGTTCTTGCCGCGCCAGCGGATCTCGAGCGTCTCGCGGTTGTAGCGCTTGCCGTGGCAGACGTCGCAGGGCACGTAGACGTCGGGCAGGAAATGCATCTCGACCTTGATGAGGCCGTCGCCCTGGCAGGCCTCGCAACGGCCGCCCTTGACGTTGAAGCTGAAGCGCCCCGCATCGTAGCCACGGGTGCGGGCCTCGGGGACCTCGGCGAACAGCTCGCGCAGCGGGCCGAACAGGCCGGTGTAGGTCGCGGGGTTGGAGCGCGGCGTGCGCCCGATCGGGCTCTGGTCGATGTCGATGATGCGGTCGATTTCCTCCAGGCCGCGGATTTCGTCCACCGGCGCCATGTCCATGGCGGTGCCGTTCAGCTTGTGGTTGGCGTGCGTGAACAGCGTGTCGTTGACCAGCGTGGATTTGCCGGAGCCGGACACCCCGGTCACGCAGGTGAACAGTCCCAGCGGGAAGTCCGCCGTGACGTTCTTGAGGTTGTTGCCGCGCGCGCCGCGCACCGAGATCTGGCGCTTCGGGTCGCGCGGGGTGCGCAGCGTCGGCAGCGCGATCTTCCTGCGGCCGGATAGATAGGCGCCGGTGAGCGAATTCCGGTCCGCGATGATGTCGGCCGGCGTGCCCTGCGCCACGACTTCGCCGCCGTGCACGCCGGCACCCGGGCCGATGTCGAGCACGCTGTCGGCGGCGCGGATGGCTTCCTCGTCGTGTTCCACCACCAGCACGGTGTTGCCGAGGTCGCGCAGGTGCTTGAGCGTGCCCAGCAGCCGCTGGTTGTCGCGCTGGTGCAGTCCGATCGACGGCTCGTCGAGGATGTACATGACGCCGGTCAGTCCCGACCCCACCTGGCTCGCGAGGCGGATACGCTGCGCTTCGCCGCCGCTCAGCGACTCGGCGCTGCGGTCCAGCGTCAGGTAGTCGAGCCCCACGTCGACCAGGAAGCGCAGACGGTCGCCGACTTCCTTGACGATCTTCGAGGCGACCTCGGCGCGCCAGCCCTCGACGTCCAGCGTGCCGAACATGCGCCTGGCATCGCCGACGGTCAGGTGTGCGATCTCCGGCAGGCTGTGCGATCCCACGAACACGTTGCGCGCGGTGCGGTTGAGTCGCGTGCCGTGACAGTCGGGGCAGGGCTGGCTGCCCAGGTACTTGGCGAGTTCCTCGCGCACCGGCAGCGAGTCCGTTTCCTTGTAGCGCCGCTCGAGGTTGGGAATGATGCCCTCGAAGCGGTGCTTCTTCTTCGTGGTGCGGCCGTTGCCGTGCTGGTAGCGGAACTCCACTTCCTCGTTGCCGCTGCCATAGAGCATGACCTGCTGCGCCTTCTTCGACAGCTCTTCCCACGGCGTTTCGGGGTCGAACTTGAAGTGCCGGGCCATCGCGGTGATCAGCGCGAAGTAGTAGGCGTTCTTGCGGTCCCAGCTCTTGATCGCGCCGCCGGCCAGCGACAGATGTGGATAGGCCACGACGCGCGCCGGGTCGAAGAAGTCCTTGAGCCCCAGCCCATCGCAGGTGGGGCAGGCGCCCGCCGGGCTGTTGAAGGAGAACATCTTCGGCTCGAGCGCCGGCACGCTGTAGCCGCACACCGGGCAGGCCTGGCGCGCGGAGAACAGCACTTCCTGCGGCGGCTTCGACGCTTTTGGCGTGTCGGTCCTTTCGGAGTCGTAGGGCGCGAGCCGCGCGGTGCCGCCCGCGAGCTTGAGCGCGGTCTCCAGCGACTCGGCGAGGCGCGCGCCCGCGTCCGGGCGGATGCGCAGTCTATCTACCACCACCTCGATGGTGTGCTTCTTCTTCGGATCGATCTTCGGCAGCGCGTCGAGCTCGTGGACGCGGCCGTCGATGCGCGCGCGCACGAAGCCCTGGCCGCGCAGTTGTTCGAAGACCTCGGCGTGCTCGCCCTTGCGGTCGACCACCATGGGCGCGAGCAGCATCACCGCCGTGCCTTCGGGCATCTTCACGATCTGGTCGACCATCTGGCTCACGGTCTGCGCCGCGAGCGCGATGCCGTGGTCGGGGCAGCGCGCGATGCCGGCGCGCGCGAACAGCAGGCGCAGGTAGTCGTAGATCTCGGTGACCGTGCCGACCGTGGAACGCGGGTTGTGCGAGGTGGCCTTCTGCTCGATGGCGATCGCCGGCGAAAGACCCTCGATGCTGTCGACGTCGGGCTTGTCCATCATCGAGAGGAACTGGCGCGCGTAGGCCGACAGCGACTCGACGTAGCGGCGCTGGCCCTCGGCGTACAGCGTGTCGAAGGCCAGCGAGGACTTGCCCGAGCCCGACAGGCCCGTGATCACGATGAGTTTGTCGCGCGGCAGGTCGACGTCGATGTTCTTGAGGTTGTGCGTGCGGGCGCCGCGGATCTTGATTTCTTGCATGGGTCAAGGGGCCAAAACTGGCGCGAAAAACAAGGAACCGGGGAGTGTAAGCGGCGAGGGTGGCCCGCGTATAACCAGTGTCCACCCGCACTCAGACCTGTATGGCATCGGGGCGCAATCCCGCGCCCGATGCCGGGCGCCGGCTCAGTCCCGTTGTACCCAGTGCCGCACGCGCTCGCGTTCCAGGAATGCCTCGGCTCCCGCGCCCTCGAGCATGGCCAGCGTGCACAAGAGGCCGGCCTGCACGCAGGTGGGTGCCGCCACCGTCACCGAGTGGGGTGCGCCGCGCACCGGCTCGCCCGTGCGTGGATCGAGGATGTGCGGCCGCCGCTCACCGTCCTCGATGACGTAACGGTGCGTGTCACCACTGGTTGCCAGTGCACCGTGGGAGAGTTCCAGGGTCCATGGAATGTGCGCCGTGGACACGCCTTCCACGCCGACTCGCCAGGCGCGCCCGTCGCGTTGCGGCGCCGACGCCGCCAGGTCACCGCCGAAATTCACCAGCACCGGGTCCGTGCCGAGCCGCGTCGCCTCCGCCAGCGCCAGGTCCACCGCGTATTCCTTGCCGATGCCGCCGAAGTCGATCTCCATGCCCGGCCTCAGCGTGAGCCACGGGCGGTTCCAGCGGACACGCGACCAGCCCACGAGCGGCAGCACTTCGCGCAGCACCGGGTCACGCCGCTGGCGCGTGCCGCCGTCGAACGTCCAGGCGCGTCTCAACACGCCGCTGGTGATGTCGAATTTTCCATCCGACAGCCGCCAAGCCTGCTCGGCGAAGTCGAGCAGGCGCGCGGTCTCCTCGTCCACCTCGGTGGGCGATCCGGCCTCGCGGTTGATGTGCGTCAGCACGCTGTCGTCGCGGTAGCGGCTGTATTTCTGCTCGATCCGCTGTGCGCAGGCGGCGACCGCGCTCGCCACCGCCTGCGCCAGCTGCTCGTGGGCAGAGTCCACGAGCACTTCGCAGGGGCTGCCCATGGCGCGAAATCGCGCCACGCGCAGCCCCGCGGCGTTCAGAGTTTGAAGTGATATCCGAATTGCAGGATCACCGCGTCGAAGTCCGGCATCTGGACATTGCCGGACTGGTTGCCGATCAGCGTCTGCGCGGGAGGCTTGCTGACCTGGTGGTAGAACTCCAGGCGTGCGCTCCACTCGCTGCCGCCGGCAGTCTCCCGCGCGTACTTCGCGCCGAGTGTCCAGGCGTCGAGATCCGCGAGGCGAGCGTCGGCGCTGGCGAATTCCGGCAACGCCGCATCCCCGGCCAGGCTGTAGCGATAGAAGGACGCCGCGGTCTGCGTGTAGTAGCGCAGGTGCGGTTCGAGGTAGCTGGAAGATCCCAGCGGCAGGCGCAGCCGCCCCTCGAGCGTGTGGGAATCGATTTCCCAGTCGTCGGTCGAATATCGATAGCCGATCTGCAGCACCTTGCCGGAGAAGTCCTGGCGCAGCTCGCCGTACAGGCTCTGGCGGCGACGCGAGTCCGGCCGGTGCTCGAATAGATAGATGCCGTCGGGCCCTTCCGCCCCGGGAGGCGGTGTGCGCACCACGGGCTCGCCGGTCACGGGGTCGACCACGCTCAGGATCTTGTACGGGTCCGTGAGGTAACCGCTCGAATCCGAGTACGAGTAATTGACGCGCAGCAATGAGTGCCGGCCGAGGACCTGGGTCACGCCGAACAGCACGTCGAGCACGTCCTTGCTCTCGCTGCTGCCCGAACGATTGGCCTGTTCGCCTCCATCGTCTTCGCCGTCCGCGTCGGGCATCTGCGCGAAGGGGATCGGCACACCGCCCACGGGCCGCACCGTATCCATGCCATACGCCAGCGCCATGCTGAGGGTGGTGTTGCGTTCGTTGAAGTCGCGCGTGAGGCCGCTGTTCACGCCCGCGTGTTGGTAGTCGTATTCCGATGACAGGCCGACGCCGAGATTCCACGTGTACAAGCGCGCGATCGGCTGC
The DNA here is from genome assembly GCA_035701825.1 of Steroidobacteraceae bacterium. Classification (GTDB taxonomy): domain Bacteria; phylum Pseudomonadota; class Gammaproteobacteria; order Steroidobacterales; family Steroidobacteraceae; genus CADEED01. The sequence goes on along the minus strand of DASSRK010000058.1, from coordinate 29,724 downwards.
GACCAGCTGGCATTCAATGCGAAGCGGGTGTCGTGGAAGCTGCTGTCGAGCGGGATCTCCCCGGCGGGAGTGGTGTAGGTACCGCCGCCGGAAGGACTGGTGAAGGTCTGCGGGCGGTCCGCGGCGATGGCGCCGCTGGGTGATGCGCCGGTGAGCGTGTCGAGCGTGCCATCGAGCGACAGCTTGCGATCGTCGCCGTAGTCGCGCACCGCGATCGCGGTGAGGCTGAGGTCCTGCACGCGGCCGTCGCTCTCGCCGTAGTAGAGGAACGCGCTGTCGATGTCCCAATTGCCCGCGGGGTCCGCGGCGCGGGAGATTGCGGGGACTGCCGAGCCGAGCAGTCCGCACGCCGCCGCGGCCAATGATGCGCCGATGCGCTTGTCGTCCTGGGCCATGTCAATTGCAGCCGCAGCCGCCGCCGCCAAAGCCGCGCCCGCCGCTGGTGCCTTCCTTGCTGAAGTAGATGTGATCGTCGAGCGAGGTGTCGATCGCGTTCGCGTCGAGTTGCATGTCGTCGCGGGCGAGCACTTCGCGCTGCCACGGCTCGACGTGGGTGCAGGCACCGAGCGCGAGGCTGCTCAAGCCCAACAGCAGCGCCAGCTTTCGATTCAAGTTCATGTCGGCTTTCATGAGGTCGTTTTCCTGGAGAGTAGCGCCTGGATACTGGCTTCATGCTCGGCGCGGCGTGCTTCCCGGTAGCCGAGCAAGGTGTGCGCGAGCTGGCCGTCGCGATCGTAGACCAGCGTGCTCGGCATTCCCTGTACGTGGAATCGCTGCGCGAGCTCCCCCTGCGGATCGTAGACCACGTCGAATTCGACAGGGACTTCCCGGAGGAAACGCTCGGCGTCGGCGCGCTCGGCGTCGACGTTGACGCCGATGATCACGAGGCCCTGCGAACCATAGCGGTTGCGCAGCTGGTTCAGCCAGGGAATGGATTGCCGGCAGGGTTTGCACCACGAGGCCCAGAAATCGACGATCACCACCTGGCCGTGGAAGCGGGTGATGTCCAGCTGGGTTGGGGCAGCATCCGCGGGACGTGCGGGGACGGCGGCCAGCGAACTGGCCAGGAGGGCGGCGATACACAAAAGGGCGGTGCGGAGGGTGGCGCGCATCGCAGGGTGAGACGCCGCGTCGGCGGGAATCCCGTCGCGGACGAGGATGGTTTCCTGTTCGGCTTGCGCTTCCATTGCCATTCCGGGGCTTTGTGGCACCCGTGCATTCGATCACAATCGGGACCATGTCCGCGATCAGGCGCGCACGAATTCCCGCTGGCCGCGATCGCTGTTTTCCGCCCATCGCGCGGCGCGATGCCGATACGCTGGTCCTGGGGTCGCTGCCGGGACGCAAGTCGCTCGAGATGCGGCAGTACTATGCGCATCCCTACAACGCGTTCTGGAAACTCATCGCGGCCATCTACGGCACGGATGCGTCGTTGCCCTATCCGGACAGGGCACGAGTCCTCGTGGAAAACGGGGTTGCCCTTTGGGATGTGCTCGAAGCCGCGACGCGTCCCGGCAGCCTGGACAGCTCGATCGTGCACGCGAGCGCGCAGGCCAACGACTTCGCGCGCTTCTTCAGGCGTCACCCGCACATCCGGCGGGTGTTCTTCAACGGGCGCAAGGCCGAGGAGCTGTATCGCCGCTTCGTGCTGCCACGGCTCGGGCCGGAATTCGCCGCGCTGCGCTATGAAACACTGCCCTCGACCAGCCCCGCGCACGCCGGCATGAGCTTCGCGAAGAAGTTAGGGAGTTGGCGCAGGATCCGGAGGCGGGCGAGACGGTAGCCGCGCCGGGAGGTGCCGGAGCATGCATTCCGGCATAACTCCCGGAACGATTTCTCCTTCACGCACCCTTCGCAGTTATGCCGGAATGCATGCTCCGGCACCGTCTTCCTACTGGTACACCCGCACGTAGTCGATCTGCATCTCGATCGGGAAGATGGCGTCGTTGACGCCCTGCTGGCCGCCCCAGTCGCCTCCGACGGCGATGTTGAGGATCAGGTACTGCGGGCTGTCGAACGGCCACTCGGCGTTGCCGGAATGGTCGTTGGAGTACTGGTAGTAATTGTGGTCGTCGACGCCCACGGTGATGCGCGAGGCGGTCCAGGTGAGCTGGTACTTGTGGAAGGCGGTGCAGGCGTCGGCGACGTTCGTCGTCGCGGTCTTGGCGTTGCTGCGGGTGTGGTTGTAGGCGCCGGTGTGCACGGTGCCGTGGATGACGCCGGGGTCGAAGCCCACGTGCTCCATGATGTCGATCTCGCCGTCGTCGGGCCAGGCGGTGGCGGGCGGGTTCGACAGCATCCAGATCGCCGGCCAGCTGCCGGTGCCGCAGGGTAGTTTGGCGCGCACTTCGAGGAAGCCATAGGTCCAGGCCGCGAGGCCGCGCGTCACCAGCCGCGCGGACGAGTACTGCTGGTTGCCCCAGTCCGGCAACCCGAGGGCGGACAGGTCCTCCTTGCGCGCCGTGATCACCAGCATGCCGTTCTCGACACGCGAGTTCGCGGCGCGCGCGTTCGCGTAGTACTGCAGCTCGTTGTTGTACCAGCCGGCGGCGTTGCGCCCGGTGTCGTAGCCCCACTTGTTGGCATCCGGCAGGCCGTCGACGTCGAATTCATCGGACCACACCAGGCCCAGGCCCGCGGGAATCCCGCCGCTCTCGCTGATCGCAGGCGTGCCCGGGCCGGTGGGCGACGGCGGGGGTGGCGGCGCAGTGGGCGGCTGGGCCTTGCCGCCGCCGCCGCAGCCCGCGGCGAGCACCGCGATGACCAGGGCGAACAACGATTCGCGGGCCTTGAACGCCGCGAACGGCGGGATGAATGCGTCATCCACCGGGGACTTGCCGCGTGACATCCAGGACACCCTCGTGGTCATTTCATGGTCCGCTTGCGAGGCGCGCGGGGCGCGGGTAGGTTAGGAAGTGTAAGCGCTTACATCGCGGCGGGCACCCGTGATCGTGATCCGCCGCCGCCTCGCAAGGTAACAGGTTGCATTGCCACCTCCCCCTGGGGTTGCAAATTCAACCGGGAGAAGCCGCTGCGTACACAGCGGCTTCTTTTTTCCGGGTGGCGCGAGGATATGGTGAAAACTCCTGCCTTGGCGGTGGCGCCCGCCTTCGCGATACGATTTGCACCGCGTTGAAGGAGAGGGACGCCTGGCGCCGCCTCCGATCGCGAAGCCGTCGAAATACCCGTAACCGGATTGCAGAGCCCATGACCCGTCACGCCCTCCTCAGCAACGTCGAACACAAGGACCTGCGCGTCGTCACCTCGCGCGGCAAACAATACGGCGACGACATCATGTACGCCTTCACGTTCCCCGCGGAGTTCCGCAACGTGCAGGCCTACTATCCCATCGTGTTCGCCAAGGCGCCGGATGGCACGTTCACGCCGCTCGCGCTGTTCGGCTTCCACCAGGGGCAGAATCTTTTCCTGCAGGGCGACCGGTGGGACGCGACCTATCTACCGCTGATGATCGAGCGCCAGCCGTTCCTGATCGGCAATGCGCCGAACGGCAAGGTGATACACATCGACCTCGACCACCCGCGCGTCAACCCGGCGGGGGGCGAAGCCAGCGGCCAGCGGGTCTTCTTCGAGCACGGCGGCAGCACCGAGTACCTCGACCACATCAGCAAGGTGCTCGGGTTCATCGACGACGGCGTCCAGGCGACCCCGGCGTACGTCGCGGCGCTGCAGGAGCACGAACTGCTGGAATCCTTCGCGCTCGACATCCAGTTCTCGGACGGCGCGAAGCACCGCTTCGTGGGCTTCTACGCCATCAACGAGGAAAAGCTGGCCAAGCTCGACGGCGCCGCGCTGGCCAGGCTGCACGAGCGCGGCTACCTGCTGGCCACGTACATGGCCATCGCCTCGCTCAGCAAGTTCCGCGACCTCATCGACCGGGCCAACAGGCTGAACGCGGCCGATCGCTGACAGTCCCGCCAAAGCAACGAACAGCCGATGGCGAACATCTACGAAGTCGCGGAGCTCGCGGGGGTCTCGCTGGCCACCGTTTCCCGGGTCATCAACCCGGGCGCGAAGGTCAGCGACAAGACGCGCGAGAAAGTGCTCGCCGCCATGCGCGAGCTCGGCTACCAGCCGAACTCCATCGCGCAATCGCTGGCCACGCGCAGCAGCAATTCGGTGGGCGTGCTGGTGTCCGAGCTGCATGGTCCGTTCTTCGGCACGATGCTTTCGGCCATCGAGCAGACGCTCAAGGCCGCCGGCAAGTTCGTGCTGGTGGCCGCGGGCCACAGCAAGGAAGAACAGGAGCGCGAGGCCATCCGTTTCCTGGTGAGCCGCAATTGCGACGCGCTGATCGTCCACTGCGAGCGGCTCCCGGACAAGTTCCTCGCGGACCACGACCACGACACCACGCCGCTGGTGGTGATGAACCGCAAGGTGCGCGGGCTCAACGACCACTGCTTCAGCCTCAACAACGAGCTCGGCGGCTACCTCGCCACCAGCGCGCTGCTCAAGAACAGGCACAAGCGCATCGCCTACATCTCGGGCCCGCTCGACTGGGTGGATGCCAGGCAGCGCCTCGCCGGCCACAAGCGCGCGCTGGCCGAGGCCGGCGTCAAGTTCGACGATCGCCTGCTGCACGAGGGCGACTACCACGAGACCGGCGGCCAGGACGCCCTGGCCGCGCTCTACGCCAAGAACATTCCATTCACCGGCGTGGTGTGCGCCAACGACGAGATGGCGGCGGGCGCCATGGCCGCCGCGCACGAGCGCGGGCTCGAGCTGCCGCGCGAGCTGTCCATCGTCGGTTTCGACGACGCCCCGATCTCGCGCTACGTGTATCCGCGGCTGACCACGGTCCACTATCCCATCGCCGAGATGGCCACCATGGCGGCGCGCTGGGTGCTAAAGCACGTCTACGAGCAGGAGCAGGACGTGCAGCAGGTGTTCGAGCCGAAGCTCGTCGAGCGCGACTCGGTATCCCCGCCGGGTAGATAGATGCCGGCGCCGCGTTCCACCGGCACCATCCTGATCATCGCGCTCAGCGGACTGCTGCTGGGCTTCGACGGCTCGCTGTTCAACGGCGCGGTGGTGTTCGTCAGGCAGCAGTTCGCGCTCAGCGAGTTCGAGCTCGGCTGGACGGTGTCGTCGCACACGCTGGCCGCCACGCTGTCGATTTTCCTCTCGGGGCCGGTCGCCGACCGCATCGGCCGGCGCACGGTGTTGCGCATCGCGACCGTGATGTTCTTCGCCGCGGCGCTGGTCGCGGCCGCCGCCCACGGCTTCGCGACGCTCATCGTCGCGCGGCTGTTGTCCGGCCTCGGCGTGGGCGCGGTGTTCGTCGCCGCGCCCATGTACATCGCCGAGATCTCTCCGCCGGCGCTGCGCGGCCGCATGGTGACCGTCAGCCAGCTGTTCCTGGTATCCGGGATTTTCCTGGCATCGGCCAGCAACCTGCTCATCGTCCAGCTCCCGACGCTCCACCTGGCGGGCAGCAACTGGCGCTGGATGCTGGGCATCGGCGCGGTGCCCGCCGTGGCCTACCTGTTCGCGCTGCTGTTCGTGCCCGAGAGCCCGCGCTGGCACGCCATGCATGGCCGGGTCGGCGCGGCGCGACGCATCCTGGTGCGCGCGCATGGCGAGGCACTGGCGGAGCGCGAGCTCGGTGAAGTGATGGCGTCGCTGGCGCACGAGACACGGCAGCGCGACGCGCGCCTGCGCGACCTGTGGGTGCCGGAGCTGCGCAAGGTGCTGGGCATCGGCCTCGTGGTCGGCGTGCTGCAGCAGGTCACCGGCATCAACTCGGTGCTGGCGTACGCAACGCTCATCTTCCAGCAGGTTTCCGGCGTCGACACGGGGCTGCGCGGTTCGTTCGCCCAGGCGACGATGATGACGCTGGTCAACGTGGTGTTCACGCTGGTCGCGCTGCTGCTCATCGATCGCGTCGGCCGGCGACCTCTCTTCATCTTCGGCACGGCGGGCATCGCGGCTTCGCTGTTCGTCGCCTCGTGGGGTTTCCAGGCCGCGGGCGACGGGCCGGATCCGGCCTGGGTGCTGGCGGGAATACTGGGCTTCGTGGCGTGTTTCGCGGTGTCGCTGGGCCCGGGGATGTGGGTGCTGCTGTCGGAAATATTTCCCAACCGCGTGCGCGCGCTGGCCATCTCCTTCGTCGGGCTCGTGAACTCGACCGTGTGCTTTGTCGCACAGCAGGTGTTTCCCTGGCAGATGGAACACCTCGGCGGTGCGCGCACCTTCCTCATCTACGCGATTTTCGCGGTGCTCGGCGTCGCGCTGTTGGCGCGCATCCTGCCGGAGACCCGCGGCCGCAGCCTCGAGGAGCTCGAGGACTCGCTGGTGCGGCACCACTAGCAACCCGATCATTTTCCGGGGCGCAGTCCGACAGCGCAGCGAATGCCCGGCCCATACCTTGCGACGAAGCACTTCACTCGCGGAGCAAGGTCATGCAAGCAGGGATTCAAACGTACGGGCACGCCGCGGACCTGGTGCTGCCGAGCCCATGAGCGACGCGATCCTGGATGCGGTCCAGTGGCCGGCCATGGCGGTGACGCTGTTCGCCGCGTGGCTGATCGCCTCACAAAAGAAGTCGCGGCGCGAAGCCGGGTTCTGGTGGTTCATCGCGAGCAACGTGTTGTGGATCGCGTGGGGATGGCACACGCATGCCTGGGCGCTGATCGCGCTGCAGGTCGGCATGTTCGCGATGAACCTGCGCGGCGCGGCGAAAAACGAATAAGATCGACCCCTCGTCGAGGAGGGGACATGATCAATCGTCGCGTATTCCTGCGCGGATCTTCCGTACTCATGGGAAGCGCCGCGCTCGGCCAGGTGCTCACGGCGTTCGCCGCCGCGCCACGCAAGGCCAGCACGTTCACGGACACCGAGATGAGTGCGCTGCGCGCCCTCGTGGACGTCATCCTGCCGCAGACCGATTCGCCCGCGGCATCCGCGGCGGACACCCACTATTTCATCGATCTCGCCATCCCCGCCTGCGCGACTCCGAAGGCGCAGGCGACGTTCCGCGCGGGCCTCGCGGATTTCGCGGGCTTCGACCAGCTCGCGCCGGCCGAGCAGGTGGCCCGATTGAAGGCGCGTGCCGCGAAGGACGTCGAGTTGCCGTACGAGGAGTCGTTCTTCCTCATTCTCAAGGACTACACGATGACGGGTTACTTCCTGTCCGAGACCGGCGCCACCCAGGCGCTGGCGTACGAGCGCGTGCCCGGCGGATTCCAGGGTGACCTGCCGCTGCGGCCCGACCAGAAGGCGTGGGCGATCTGATGGCCACTTCGAACAAGTTCGACGCGATCGTCGTGGGTTCCGGCATGTCGGGCGGCTGGGCCGCCAAGGAGCTCACGGAGAAAGGTCTCAAGACGCTGGTGCTGGAGCGTGGCCACCACATCCGCCACGTCACCGACTACACCACGGCGCTCAAGGACCCGTGGCAGCTGCCGCACAACAACCGGCCCACCAACGCCGACCGCGCGGCGCAGCCGGTCCAGTCGACGATCTATCTATACGACCAGGCGACCAAGGGCATGTTCGTCGACGATACCAAGTATCCGTACGCGCAGGCGCAGCCCTTCAACTGGTATCGCGGCTATCACACCGGCGGGCGCTCGCTCATGTGGTCGCGGCACGTGTTCCGCTTCAGCGACCTCGACTTCGAGGCCAACCTGAAGGAGGGCGTCGGCATCGACTGGCCGATCCGCTACGCAGACATCGCGCCCTGGTACGAGTACGTCGAGAAGTTCATCGGCGCGAGCGGCGAGAACCCCGGGCTGCCGCAGCTGCCGAAGCAGGTGCTGCAGCCGCCGTTCGAGATGACGGCGCTCGAGAAGCACGTCAAAAGCCAGTTCGCCAAGAAATTCACCGACCGGCACCTGATCTGCAGCTCGGTGGCCGTGCTGTCGCGCGAGCACAATGGCCGCGGGCCCTGCCAGGGCCGTGACCAGTGCGCGCGCGGCTGCCCGTTCAGCGCGTATTTCTCCTCGAACGGCGTGACGCTGCCGGCCGCCGCCGCCACGGGCAACATGACGCTGCAGCCGGATACCGTGGTGCATTCGCTGATCTACGACGAGGCCAAGAACCGCGTGCTCGGCGTGCGCGCCGTGGACGTGAACACGCTCAAGACCACGGAATATCTCGCCAAGGTCGTGTTCCTGTGCGCGTCCACGCTCAATTCCACGTCGATTCTGCTGAACACGCGTGGCAAGCGTTTTCCGGAGGGACTCGGCAACGACAGCGGCGAGCTCGGCCACAACCTCATGGACCATCACAATGGGGGCGGCGCCACGGCCAGCTTCTCGGGCTTCCTCGACCGCTATTACAAGGGCCGCCGCTCGACCAGCATGTACATCCCGCGCTTCCGCAATGTCGCGAAGAAGGAAGAGAAGTTCCTGCGCGGCTACGGCTACGAGTTCTACTCGGGTCGCGGGACGTGGACGCGCGGCCTGGGCAGCGCGGACTTCGGCGCCGACTTCAAGAACGAGATCACCCGGCCCGGGCACTGGCACGTCTTCACCGAGGGCTACGGCGAGACGCTCCCGAACCACGAGAACAAGCTCTGGCTGTCGTACGACAAGCTCGACAAGTGGGGCCTGCCGCTGCAGAACGTCTCGATGAAGTACGGCGAGAACGAACGCATCATGGCACAGCAGATGATGGACGACGCCGTCGAGATGTTCACCGCCGCCGGCCTCGAGGACGTCAAGGGCTTCAACCACCCCGTGACCCCCGGCAGCGTCATCCACGAGATGGGCACTGCGCGCATGGGCCGTGATCCCAAGACCTCGGTGCTGAACTCGTACAACCAACTGCATGCCGTGCCCAACGTGTTCGTCACCGACGGCTCCTTCATGGTGTCCTCGCCCACCCAGAACCCGTCGCTGACGTACATGGCGATGACCGCGCGCGCCGTGGACTACGCCGTCGGGAAAATGAAGCGCAACGAGTTGTAGACGGTGCCGGAGCATGCATTCCGGCATAACTCGACTGTGAGATAGCCAACCGAGGAGACTCGTGGTTCCGAAAGGCGTGCGCCACAATCCTGTTGCGGAGCAGGAGTGCCACATCCTGCTCATCGAGCGGAAGTCGACGCAGCACACGGGCGACGTGAAAACCGAGAAGACCCGCTCGCTGGCGGATCAGCTCAGCCTGTCTGACTGACCACGACCACGGGCGGCCGCCTCGCAAGATCGCAGGTGGGCTGCCGTGGCAGTCCCGCTTCCGCCCCTGTCGCGAAAGTCGCTCTCGTTGCAGAAGCTAACCTGAGCTTCAGGGGCTTCAGCGAGGACGCCTGCCGTGAGCAAATATGTGAACTCGACAAGGATCGTTCCGGCGGCCACGACGGTTCGGCTGTAGCGGGCGCTCGACGCTGCCGGTGTGCATGGAATGAAGCGCCTGTTGCAAGTCTTCGTTTGCGTCCTGGCCGTGTCCGGACTCGGCTACACGGCTCTCGGGATCTACATGAGCGTAGCCTTGCCGAAATGCACGTACCTCGCCTCAGCCGACGTGCAATCGCCCGACGGAAAGTACTTCGCGGTTTTCGAGCAGACTCATTGCGAGGATCCGTCGCGGAGCCGCGCGTCGGTTGCGATGGGACGCGTCCAGAACCCGGGTGAGAAGATCGTCTGGATGAACGTGCAAGGGACCAACGACGTTCGGCTGACGTGGAACGGCAGTCGCGAGTTGATGGTGGTGCTGCCGCGCGGTGCCATCGTGAACCGGTATGGGCCGTACGACGGCTGGCCAAGCGCCATCGAGCAGCGTGTGATCCAACCGGTGGGACTGGACGAAACTCGTCGTTGAACTCCCGGAGCTTCGCGCGGCCCGGAAGGCTACTTGCCGCCAAGCTGCGCGACGGCGCTCGCTGCGAGCAGCACCGCGCCCACGCCATAGAACTGCGTATCGGTTTCCGCCACCGACTCCGGCCGATCGCTGACCTGCTGCACCCAGCCGACGCGGCCGTCCGCGTCCACCGCCCGTTCCAGCGCCGTCCAGCCGCGCTCGATGGACGCCTGGTACGCGCGCGCATCGAGCAATCCGTGCTTCACGCCCCAGGCGAGCCCGTAGACGTAGAAGCCGGTGCCGCTGGTTTCGGGCGGTGAATCCTCGGGCGCCAGCAGCGAGGGCGACCAGTAGCCATCCGGCTTCTGGAGCTCGCGCAGCCTGCCGGCCATCTCGCGGAACAGCTTCTCGAGGCGCGGCCGTTGCGGATGCTTCGCGGGCAGGGCATCGAGCAGGTTCGCGATGCCCGCGAACACCCACCCGTTGCCGCGGCTCCAGAACAGTTTGCGGCCCTGCGCGTCGCGCCGCTCGAAGAAGCGGCTGTCGCGGTAGTACAGCTTCTCCGCCGGGTCGTAGAGGAAGTCCGTGGTCGCCCGGAATTCGTCGAGCGCGTAGCGCAGATAGCGCTCGTCGCCGGTCTGTCGCGTGAGCTCCGCCCAGGCGGGCGGCGACATGAACAAGGCATCGCACCAGCACCAGCGGCGCAGGCAGGCCGTCTCTTCGTAGTTGCTGGCGACGACGAAGCTCAGGTGTGCGACGGGAGGATCGGCGAGGATCCGGTCGAAGCTGGCACGCAGCGGCGCGAGCGCCGCGGAGCCCGCGCCATGGCGCGCGGCCCAGAGATAGCTTTGGGCAATGACGTGATCGTCGGCGTGATAGAGGCGCGGCCCGGGTTTCCACTCGTTGGCGCGACCCATCGCGAGGATCGCCTCGCGAAATCGAGGCGCGCCGCTGGCGTCCGCCAGATGCGTCATGCCGACCCAGAATGCGCCCTGCTGCCAGCTGCGCGGCTGGCGCGACTCTTCCTTCATGTGCGACGTGATGTGCGCGCCGTCCAGGTGCGCGAGCTGCCAGTCCGCGGCGCGCGCGGCGATCGACAGCACCGCATCGCGTTTCGGCAACTCCGCGTGCGCGAGCATGGCGACACCTAACAACATCCATGCGCAGTAGCGCCACCGGGGTGTCACGCAGGTAGTCCCATTCACGCTGCCTTCCATTTCGGCACGTCTCCTCGCGAAAGTTATGCCGGAATGCATGCTCCGGCACCGTCTTCCGGCACCGTCTTCAGGTCATCCAGCCGCCGTCGATGATGTGGATCTGGCCGGTGGTGAAGCCGGACTCGTCGCTGGCGAGATGCAGCGCGAGCGCGGCGATCTCCTCGGGCTTGCCGAGCCGGCCCATCGGCTGGCGAGCTTCGAACTCGGCGCGGGTCCGGGCGTAGTCGCCGGAGGCGTGCAGGCGCGCCTGCAGGGACGGTGTGTCCACGGTGCCGGGGCAGATCGCATTGCACCGCACGCCCCGGGCGACGAAGTCCGCGGCGACGGATTTGGTGAGCCCGATGACCGCGGCCTTGGTGGCGCCATAGGCGCAGCGATCCGGGACTCCGGTGATCGAGCCCGCCACCGACGACATGTTGATGATCGACCCGCCGCCGGCGGCGACCATGCCGGGCAGGAACGCGCGGATCATGTGGTACATCGACTTCACGTTGAGCTCGAAGGCCGCGTCCCACTGCTGCGGGGTGACGTCGAGGATGGTGCCGCCGGGCACCGAGCCCGCGCAGTTGAACAACACGTTGACCGGCGCCACGCGCGCCGCGAACGCGGCGATGGCGCCGCCATCGCGCACGTCGACGACGTGCCGCTCACAACCGGAGAGCGTTTCGAGAGCCGCACCGTCGATGTCCACCGCGATCACGCGCGCGCCGGCGCGCGCGAAGGCCTCGGCGCTGGCGCGGCCGATGCCGGAAGCCGCGGCGGTCACGATCGCGGTCTTGCCTGCCAGTCGCTCAAATGCCATAGGTTTCCCGCGCCGTTTCCGCGTAGATCCGTTGCCGCTCATTGTCGGACAGGTTGGCGAGCAATGTCTCGCTGGTGCGGCACCAGTCCTCGTACGAGCACACCAGTTCGCACACCGGCCAGTCGCTGCCCCACATCACCCGGGCAGGCCCGAACACCTCGAGCAGGTGCCCGACGCAGGGCGCGAGCCGTGCAGGCTCCGCGCTGCCGGCTTCGGTGACCAGGCCCGAGAGCTTGCACACCGCGCGCGTGGATTTCGCGATCGCGCCGATGCCGGCCTTCCACGACTCGAGGCTCTCGCCGCGCAGCGGCGGCTTCGCGCCGTGATCGACCACGATCCGCAATTCGGGATAGAGCGTCGCGAACTCGCCCAATGCCTCGAGGTGCCTTGGCAGCACCAGCGCATCGAACACCAGGTCGTGGTCGATCATGGTCTCGATGGCCGGCGCGAGCGCGGGATTCAGCATCCACAGCGTGTCGGGAATGTCCTGGATCATGGGACGCAGGCCGACCAGCTTTTCATTCTCCGCGAGCCCGGCAATGGTGTAGGGCGCGAGCTCGCTCTCGAAGTCCACCCAGCCGACCACCGCGGCGACGTTCTCGTGCCGCGCGGCGAGGTCGAGCAGGAACCGGGTTTCGGCCAGGGTCGGCGCCGCCTGCACCAGCACGGTGGAATCCACGCCGGCGGCGGCGAGATGCGGCGCGAGGTCGCCGGGTAGATAGTCGCGGTAGACGGGGGCGAAGTCCGGCGTCAGCCAGCCGTAGTCGCCGCGGTCGAGGCGCCAGAAATGCTGGTGGCTGTCGACGCGGCCCGTCATGACGGCAAGGGCGCCTGCCCGTCTACCAGGCCGCGTGCGCGCAATGCCTGCCAGAACTGCGCGGGGATCGGGTGTGCGAGCATGCGCGCGCAATTGCGTGCCTCCGCGTCGGTGACGCAGCCGGCGACCACGCTCGCGACCGCCGGATGTCCGAGCGGGAACTGCAACGCCGCCGCCTGCAGCGGCACGCCGTGTTCCGCGCACAGGTCCTCGAGCGCGCGCACGCGCTCGATCACCGCGGGCGGCGGCGCGGCATAGTCGTAGTGCGCGTTCGCCGCGGCGCGCGAGCCGGCGGCGAGGATGCCGGAGTTGAACGGCCCGCCGCACAGGATCGACACGCGGCGTTCCACGCACAGCGGCAACAGCCGTTCCAGCGCCGGCTGTTCGAGCAGCGTGTAGCGTCCGGCGAGCAGGATGCAATCGAGCTCGCAGTGCTCGAGAAGCTCGACGCATACCTGCCACTCGTTGACGCCGAGCCCGATGGCGCGCACCGCACCGGAGGCGCGCAGCTCGCGCATGGCCCGGTATCCGCCCTCGATGAACTCGCGTACGCGCGCGGGGTGCGAATCGCCGTGCGTGAGCCGGCCGATGTCGTGGCACAGCAGGATGTCGACGCGCGGGACGCGCAGCCGTGCGAGGCTGTCGTCGTGCGAGCGCATCACGGCCTGGTAGCCGTAGTCGAACACCGGCGTGAACGGGCGCGCGGAGAAATAACCCTCGCGCCCCTCGTTCTCGCTCTGCGGGCCGGTGGGCATGAGCCGGCGGCCGACCTTGGTCGAGATCACGTACGGAGTCGCCGATTCGCGCAGCGCCTGCCCGAGGCGCAACTCGCTCAAACCAAAACCATAGAACGGCGCCGTGTCGAAATAGCGGACGCCCGAGGCGAGCGAGCCCTGGACGGCGCCGAGGGCGTCTTCGTCTTTCAACGGGCGATAGAGATTGCCGATGCCGGCGCCGCCGAAGCCCAGTACGCTGACTTCGAGACCGGTGCTGCCGATCTCGCGCGACGCCAGCCGATCGCTCATGCCGCGGCCGTCATGGGGCTCGCCGCGGTTTCATCACGACGCGATTTCAGCGCGAACCCGAGCACGACCGCGAAGCACAGCGCGGGAATCAGCATCGCCATGTTGATGCTGCTGTGGTCCGAGACCAGGCCCATCAACGGCGGAATCACCGCGCCGCCCACGATGGCCATGACCAGGAACGAGGACCCCGACTTGGTATGCGCGCCGAGCCCGCGCAGGCTCATGGTGAAGATGGTCGGGAACTGTATGGACATGAAGAAGCTGGTCGCCATGAGCGCGTACAGGCCCGGGTTGCCGCCGGCCGTCGCCGCGGCGACGCACAGGGCCACGTCGCAGGCGGCGAACACGCCCAGCAACACGGCCGGCCGGAACTTCGACATCAGCAGCGTGCCGATGAATCGGCCGGCGAAGAACAGGCTCAGCGTGATGATGAGGTTGTTGGCGGCGACCTTCTCGGCCGTGCCCGGGGTGTTGAACTGCGTGTAGCGGATCACGAAGCTCCACACGCCCACCTGTGCGCCCACGTAGGCAAACTGCGCGAGCACGCCGAGCCAGTAGCGCGGGAATGCCGCGAGCCCGCGAAAGCCGCCGGCCTGCGCGTCGGCGTCCACTACCACGCGGCGCGCCAGCGGGGGAAACCGGGCGACGGCCACCAGCACCGCCCACAACAGCACCACGCAGGCGATGCCGAGGTACGGTAGTTTGACGGCGGCGAGTTCCGCGGCGCGCCACGGCGCGAGCGCCGCCGGCTCCATGGCGCGGATCTGTTCGCCGGTCAAGGCGTGGTCGGACAGGATCAGCTCCTTGCCGATGAACACGCCGACGATGGTGCCGAGCGGATTGAAAGTCTGCGCGAAGTTCAGGCGCTGGTCCGCGGTCTCCGCGGGCCCCATGGCCGCGATCATCGGGTTGGCCGAGGTCTCGAGGAAGGAGAGGCCGCTGGCCACCACGAACAGCGCGCCGAGGAAGAAGTGGTATTCGCCGAACTGCGCGGCCGGGTAGAAGAGCAGCGCGCCGCAGCCGAACAGCGTCAGGCCCATGACGACGGCGGCGCGGTAACCGAAGCGACGCATGAAGAGCGACGCCGGTATGGCGAATACGAAGTAGCCGACGAAGGTCGCGAACTGCACGAAGCTCGAGGCGAAGTCGCCCAGCAGGAATGTGCGGCGGAACTGCGGGATCAGCACGTCGTTCAGGCTGTTGGACATGCCCCAGAACGCGAACAGCGCGACGACCAGGATGGTGGCGCCAAGATAGCCGGGGGTGATGAATTCACGGCGCGCAGGCGTCGTCATGGCAGGTCTCCGTGCACGATTTTCTCCGAGATCTGTCGCGCGGCGGCGCGGATGCGTTCGATGGCCTGCTCCATGTCCATGACCAGCGGATTGCTGTGCACGAAGGGACAGGTGAGCGCGGCGACCGCGGTGGCCCCGCGCAGGATCGGCGCCGACAGGTCCACGATGCCGCGAACGAAATCCGAATCGGCCTGGTGGTAGCCGCGTTGGCGAACGGTATTGGCGCGCTCGACGAAGGCGTCCGCGGCTTCGCCTTTCAGTCGGCAGCGCTTCAGCCAGGCCTGCCGCACTTCATCGTCCTGCCCCGCGAACAGCACCAGGCCGGAGGTCGCGCGCGAAATTTCGCGCCGATAACCGATGCGCACGGAGAAACCGAGGTCGCCCGGTCGCTCGATGCGGGCGATGACCACGATCTGGTCTTCCGAGGCAACCGCGATGTGGCAGGACTGGCCGATTTCCTCGGCCAGCCTGCGCATGACGGGAAGGGCGGTCTCCACCAGCGAGCGCACCGGTGCCTGCGCCATGGCCAGCGCGAACAGCTTGTTGGTGAGCACGTAACCCGTGCCGTTCTCCGCGCTGGTGATGAAGCGCTTGAACTCGAGCACCTGGAGCATGCGGAACAGCTCACCGGCCGAACGCCCCAGGCGCTGCGATATCGCCGAGAGCGTCAGCGGCGTCTTCTCCGCCGCGAGCAGTTCGATGACGTCGAGGCCTTTTTCGAGTGCCGGCGCGCGGTATCGATTGGGACGCGGCTCGCGTGTCTTTGTCGCCATGAAGCTTCCGGAGAACCCCTTGATGTTATATTTTCATCAGAGCATTGTACTTTCATTCAAAAAAATTTTTCCCGTGTGTCTCATGACCCGGGCCACAACCATGACGCCACTCCGATTGCCGCATGGCTGCGGCACGGCTGCGCGCGACTCACCGCGCGCGCGGTGTCCCGGGATTCGACTGCCTTCTGCCATCGAGAAAACCTCATGAAGTACCTGACCGGATTGCTGTGTATCGCGCTGGTGAGCTGCGGCGCGAAGACCCCCGAGGGGACGTTCACGCAGAACGAAACAGGCGTCGTGGTGACGCCGGCGACGGGTCCCGCCAAGCGCGTGCGCGTCGCGGTGCGCTCGGATCGCATCGTGCGCGTGACCGCGGTGCCGGATGAAAACCTGGAGCTGCCCGCGAGCCTCATGGCCGTCGAGGCGGATGCACCGCCGCCGGCGTTCAAGGTGGAGAACAAGGATGGCGACCTGACGGTGACCACGGCCGCGCTGGTGACCCATGTGTCGCTGGCGAGCGGCGCGGTGCGATTCTCCGATCCGGACGGCAAGACCCTGCTGGCCGAGTATTCCTCGCGCGAGTTCGGCAAGGGCGTGTCGCAGCGTTTCAATCCCGGTACCGACGAGGCCTTCTTCGGCCTTGGCCAGCACCAGAACGCGCAGATGAATCTCAACGGCGAGGACGTCGAGCTCGCGCAGCACAACATGGACATCGGCGTGCCTTTCGTGGTGTCGAGCCGCAACTACGGCGTGCTCTGGGACAACACCTCGATCACGCGCTTCGGCAACCCGAAGCCGTATGGCCTGGCCTCGCGCGATCTCCTGATCCGCGACGCTTCGGGAAAGGAAGGCGGCTTCACCGCGCGCTATTCCATCGACGGTGAGCTCAAGCTCGAGCGCGTCGAGAAGGACATCAACTACCAGTACATCAAGGACCGCTTCAACTGGCCGGAGGAACTGCTCACCGGGAAGCCGCCGGTCACCGGCGCGCCGCCCAACATCCTGCCCAACCAGTCGGTGACCTGGGAGGGCACGCTCGAGAGCGCCCACGCGGGAGAGCACAAGTTCCAGCTCTATGGCAGCAGCTACTTCAAGGTGTTCGTCGACGACCGGCTGGTGCTGGATCGCTGGCGCCAGAACTGGAATGCCTGGTACCACAACTTCGACGTGAGCATGGCGGCCGGCAAGCCGCTGAAGCTGCGCATCGAGTGGATTCCGAACGACGGCTACATCGCGCTGTTGCACAACGATCCGCTGCCGGACTCCGAGCGTCATTCGCTGACCTTCACATCCGAGGTTGGCCGCGCCATCGATTACTACGTGGTCGCCGGCGCGTCGCAGGACGAGGTCATCGCGGGTTACCGCGCGCTCACCGGCAAGGCGGTGATGCTGCCGAAGTGGGCCTACGGCTTCTGGCAGAGCCGCCAGCGCTACACCACGCAGGCCGAGTTGTTAGGCGTGGTTGACGAATACCGCAAGCGCAAGATCCCGCTCGACAACATCGTCATGGACTGGTTCTACTGGAAGGAGGATTCCTGGGGCTCGCACGAATTCGACAAGGCGCGCTTCCCCGATCCCAAGGCGATGATCGACAAGCTGCACGCGCAGAACGCGCACTTCATGATCTCCGTGTGGCCGAAGTTCTATCCGACCACGGCCAACTACAAGGAACTCGACGCGGCCGGCTTCATGTATCGCAAGAACGTCGAGGATGGTTTCCTCGACTGGGTGGGGCCCGGCTACAAGTCCTCGTTCTACGATCCGTATTCGAAGCCGGCGCGCGACATGTACTGGCGCCAGGTCAACGACAAGCTCGGGGTGCTCGGCGTCGACGCCTGGTGGATGGATGCCACCGAGCCGGATCCGCACTCCAACCTGGACATCGATTCCATCAAGGCACGCATCGGCCCGACCGCGCTGGGCCCGGCGGAAAACTATTTCAACAGCTACGCGCTGGTGCATTCGGCCGGCGTCTACCAGGGCTCGCGCGCGGCGCGGCCCGACAAGCGCGTGTTCATCCTGACGCGCTCGGGTACCGCGGGGATCCAGCGCAATGCCGCGGCCGTGTGGAGCGGTGACATCGCCTCGCGCTGGGACGACCTCTACAACCAGATCTCGGCGGGCGTGAGCATCGGCTATTCCGGCCTGCCGAACTGGACCTTCGACATCGGCGGGTTCGCCAACGAAGCGCGCTACAGCGCGCGCAAGCCCAAGCCCGAGGACCTCGAGGAGTGGCGCGAGCTCAACCTGCGCTGGTTCCAGTTCGGCGCCTTCGTGCCGCTGTTCCGTTCGCACGGCGAGTATCCGTTCCGCGAGATCTACAATCTCGCGCCGCAAGGATCGGAAGTGTTCGACAGCCTGGTGTGGTACGACAGGCTGCGCTACCGGCTGCTGCCCTACGTGTACACGGTGGCCGCGGATACCTGGCACCGCGACGGCACCATCATGCGCGGCCTCGCGATGGACTTCACCGCCGACGCGGCGGCGCGCGAGGTGCGCGACGAGTATCTCTTCGGCCGCGACATCCTGGTCGCGCCGGTATACACGTTCAAGGCGCGCACCCGCCCGGTCTATCTACCGTCCGGCGCCGAGTGGTACGACTTCCACACTGGCCAACGCCAGGCTGGCGGGCAGAAGGTCGAGGCCGCGGCGCCGCTCGCGCGCATGCCGCTGTACGTGCGTGCGGGCGCCATCCTGCCCGTGGGGCCCGAGATCCAGTACGCCGCCGAGAAGCCGGGCGGCGACATCACGCTGCTGGTATTCACCGGCGCGGACGGCAGCTTCGACCTGTACGAAGACGACGGGGTGAGCTACGGCTACGAGAAGGGCGAGTTCACGCGCATTCCGCTGCGCTTCGACTCGGCTTCGGGAACGCTGGCCATCGGCGCGCGCCAGGGCAGCTTCACCGGCATGCCCGAGGAACGGATCTTCAAGGTGCGCTGGATCCGTGACGGTGCGAAAGCGCCGACGGACTTCGGCGCGCCGGCCGATGCGACCGTCGCCTACAAGGGCGCGGAGGTAAAAGTAACGCAGTGATGTGGTAAAACCCCGTGGCGGGGGGATCACGAACAACACGGAGCACACCGTGGCGAAGGTTCCTTCCGGCGTGGGTCCACGTTTTCCGCAGGTCGTCGTGCTCATCGGCGCGACCGGCGACCTGTCGCGGCGCAAGCTGATTCCCGGCCTGCTGCATCTTTCCGTGGCCGGTTTCATTCCCGGCCTGCGGCTCGTCGGCGTGTCGCTCGACGACATCGACACCGCGGGATTCCGCGCCATCGCGCGCGCCGCACACGACCAGTTCTCGGACCGCAAGGTCACGGACGAGGAGTGGTCGGCGTTCTCCGCCTGCCTCGACTATGTGCCGCTCAGCGCCGGGCCCGCGGCGGTGGCCGCGGCCGTGGTGCGCGCCGAGCAGTCGATCGGCGCCGAGTGCCGGCGGCTGCACTACCTGTCCGTGCCGCCGGCCGCGGCGCTGTCCGCCGTGCGGATGCTGGGCGAGGCGGGACTGGTGCAGAACTCCCGCATCGTCATGGAGAAGCCCTTCGGCACCGACCTCGCGAGCGCAGTCGAGCTCAACTCGCGGCTGCACGAAGTCTTCAAGGAAGAACAGATCTTCCGCATCGACCATTTCCTCGGCAAGGAACCCGCGCAGAACATCCTGGCGTTCCGCTTCGCCAACGGGCTCTTCGAGCCGATCTGGAACCGCAACTTCATCGACCACGTGCAGATCGACGTGCCCGAGACCATCGGGCTCGGCAAGCGCTCCGGGTTTTACGAATCCACCGGCGCATACCGCGACATGGTGGTCACGCACCTGTTCCAGATCCTCGGCTTCATGGCCATGGAGCCGCCGACCTCGCTCGCGCCCAGGCCCATCAGCGAAGAGAAGACCAAGGTGTTCCGCAGCATGCTGCCTATCCACCCGTCGGACGTGGTGCGCGGCCAGTACGCGGGCTATCGCAGCGAGGAGGGCGTCTCGCCGGACTCCGACACCGAGACCTTCATCGCGCTCAAGTGTTTCATCGACAACTGGCGCTGGGCCGGCGTGCCCTTCTATCTACGCACCGGCAAGCGTCTCGCCGAAGGCCAGCGCATCATCTCGATCGCATTCCGCGAGCCGCCCAAGAGCATGTTCCCCGAGGACTCCGGGATCGGCGCGCAGGGTCCCGATCACCTGACCTTCGATCTCGCCGACGCCGCGCGCACCTCGCTGTCGTTCTACGGCAAGCGGCCGGGGCCGGGCATGAAGCTCGACAAGCACAGCCTGCAGTTCGCCATGAACGACACCGGGCAGATCGGCGACGTGCTCGAGGCCTACGAGCGCCTGATCCTCGACGCGATGCGCGGCGACCACACGCTGTTCACCATGGCCGAGGGCATCGAGCGGTTGTGGGAGGTGTCCATACCGCTGCTGGCCACACCGCCGCCGGTTCGCACCTATGCACCCGGATCGTGGGGGCCCAACGCAATCCACCAGCTCATTGCCCCGCATGCCTGGCGACTGCCGTTCGAGCGGGGATGGAGAAACCCGAACCGGGAGGGTTCCTGAGGCGTTTTGCCCGCCAGATGACAATAGTTCTCGGTTGCAAACGAGAATAGTTCGCAATAAGCTGCCCTCCCACTCGCTTGGGAGGAATAAGAAGTGTCGACGCCGAAGTCCCGTATCGCCATGGCCGTGGGCCTGGCCCTCGCGACCGCGTCCCCGTTGCGCGCACAGCAGCCCGCCGAAGAGCCGAAGACCATGTCCAAGATCTCGGTGGCCGCCACCGAGCCCGAAGAGACGCCCAAGGTCGATCGCGTCGAATCACCCAAGTTCACCCAGCCGCTGCTCGACACGCCGCAGACCATCTCGGTGGTCAGCAGGGAAGTCCTGCGGCAGCAGGGAGCGACGTCGCTTTCCCAGGCGCTGCGCAACACTCCCGGCGTGACGTTCCTGCTGGGCGAGAACGGCAATACCGCCACCGGCGATTCGATCTTCATGCGCGGGTTCGATACGCAGGGCTCGATCTTCATCGACGGCATCCGCGACCTCGGCAGCGTCACCCGCGATACCTTCAACACCGAGCAGGTGGAAGTCGCCAAGGGCCCGGCGGGACCTGACTACGGCCGCGGCGCCGCTTCGGGCTACGTGAACATCGCCAGCAAGGTGCCGGACACCGATGACTTCGTCGCCGGCAGCGCCAGTTACGGCACGGCCAGCAACGCGCGCGTCACCGGCGATTTCAATCATCGCATCGCCGGCACCGGCAGCGCCTTCCGGCTGAACGTCATGGGCCAGGACGGCGAGGTCGACGGCCGCGATTTCATCGAGCGCAAGGGCTGGGCCGTCGCTCCGTCGCTGGCATTCGGGCTGGAGGGCGACACGCGCGCCTACTTCTATCTACTGCACACCGAGCAGGACAACGTTCCCGACGGCGGTGTCTCCACGCTCGGCCTCGAGGGTTTCTACAACGCGGCATTCGACCCGGAGCCGTTGCCGCCGGCGGTCGCCGGACCCAACGCGGGAGTGGTGCCCGATTCGGTCGACCCCGGAAATTTCTACGGGTTCGCCGGCGACTTCGAAGAGATCAGGGGCACGCAGTTCACGGCCCGCTTCGAGCACGACTTCAGCGACGACGTCTCGCTGCGCAACACCACGCGCTATGGCCGCTTGCACCAGTTCTACGTGCTGACCGGCGTGAATGCGCTCACCCTGGCCTCGACCGATCCGGATGCCTGGACAGTGGCGCGCACGCGCCAGGCGAAGTTCCAGGACAATACGCTGCTCACCAACCAGACCAACATCGCCTGGAACGTGAGCGCCGGCGGAATCGAACACGCCGTGACCGGCGGCTTCGAGTTCATCGACGAAGAACAGTACAACCCGACGTACGTCGGCCTCGGCACGCCGGCGCCCGCCAATGTCTACCATCCGGACCGCAACGATGCGCTCACCGGCTACGCACCGGTTCGCAACGGCGTGTACACGCGCGGTGAAACGCAGACCGTGGGCGTCTACCTGTTCGACACGATGAGCTTCGCGGAAAAGTGGGAATTCACCGGCGGCTTCCGCGTCGACGCGTACGAGACCGATTTCGATTCCGCGGTGTTGTCGACCGACGCCAGTCATCCGGGACTGCCGGTCGGCACGCTGGTGCCGGTCAACATGGAAGTCGACGACACCTTGTTCTCTTACAAGGTCGGCCTGGTCTACAAGCCGGTCGAGAACGGCAGCCTCTACGTTTCTCATGCCATTTCCCGGCAGCCGCCGGGTGGCACCAACTTCATCCTGAGCACCGCGGCCAACAACGCCAACCAGCCGAATCTCGATCCGCAGAAGGGCAGCAACTACGAGCTCGGGGCCAAGTGGGAATTCCGCCAAAGCGCCATCGCGGTGACCGGAGCGGTTTTCCACAGCACCAACGAGAACGAGCTCTGGCAGGACCCGAACGATTCCGCCGTGATCCTGCAAATCGGCGAACGCGAGGTCGACGGCGTGGAGCTCGGCGTCGTCGGCAAGCTGACCGATTCGTGGGACCTGTCGGCGGGCGTGTCGCACATGAAGTCGGAGATCATTCGCGGCCTTGCAAACCAGCAGGGTCTCGACATCAGCTGGACTCCCGAGTGGACGTTCACCAGCTGGACCACGTATCGCACGCCGTTCGGCCTGTCGATCGGCGGCGGCGTGCGCTATTTCGACAGCGTCGACCGGCCGGTCAGCAGCAACGCCGCGAACGTGCCCCCGCCGCCGGACAAGACCAACATGCTGGCGGCGCCTGACTACTGGGTGGTGGACGCCATGCTGTCGTACTCCCTCAACGACAACGTGAATCTGCAGTTGAACGGCTACAACCTGGCCGACGAGGACTACGTGGCGGCGCTCAATAACAACGGCGCGCGCTATTCACCCGGCACACCGCGCTCGGTGCTGTTCACGGTGAACTTCACGTTCTGAGCATCGGCATGCCCGCGCCGCGCGTATCCGCTACATTCCCCGCATGATGCTGCACGTCCCGCGCGTGTTGACGGCCGAGCAGGTGGCGGAATGCCGCCGGCTGCTCGACGCGGCCGACTGGAGCGACGGCAAGGCGACGGTCGGCGAGCAGGGCATGCTCGTCAAGCGCAACCGGCAGCTGGCCGAGCTCTCGCCGCTGTCGAAGCAGCTCGGCGAGCTGGTGCTGAGCGCGCTGGCGCGCCACCCGTTGTTCTTCTCCGCGGCGCTGCCGCTGAAGACGGTGCCACCGCTGTTCAATCGCTACGAAGGCGGCGAGCACTACGGCACGCACATCGATGGCGCGGTGCGCGCCGTGCCCGGCAGCTCGCATTTCATCCGCACCGACCTGTCCTCGACGCTGTTCCTGTCCGAGCCGCACGAGTACGACGGCGGCGAGCTGGTGGTGCTCGATACCTACGGCGAGCACGCCGTCAAACTACCCGCCGGCGACCTGGTGCTGTACACGGCGGGCAGCCTGCACCGCGTGAACCCCGTGAGCCGCGGTGCGCGCACCGCGTCGTTCTTCTGGACCCAGAGCATGGTGCCGGACGACCGCCATCGCGAGCACCTGTTCCGGCTCGACCAGACCATCCAGAAGATCCGCGCAAAGTCCGGCGAGAGCGAGGAGACCGTGGCGCTGGCGGGCCACTATCACAACCTGCTGAGGATGTGGTCGGAGATCTAGCGCGCCGCGGCGGCTCGCATCCCGGCCGGCCGATCTGCAGCCGGCACCGGCGCCGGCGTTGCCCCGGATGACCGCCGCCCGTGCGCCTCAGTTCACCGCCGGCAACACTTCGTTCGCCAGGATGTCGTACGGCTGCCCCGACCTGTCGCTGTTGTAGTTGGAGCCCGTGAACGCCACGACCAGGTCGAGCGTCGGCAGCACGAACACGAAGTTGCCGCCATTGCCGGCGGCGAAGAACGCATCCACGGGCCCGCCGCGCAGCCGCGCAAAGGAACGTTTCCACCACAGGAACCCGTAGCCATCGCCGCCGAGCGTGGTCGCGCGCAGCCGGGACTCGGCGGCCCAGGCCGCCGGCACCACCTGCATGCCGTTCCAGGCGCCGCCGTCGAGATACAGCTGTCCCAGCTTGGCGGCGTCACGGGGCTTGAGGCGCATGCCGGTGCCCCCGGTCGCGGTGCCGTCCGGCTGGCGACGCCAGATGACGTCATGGATGTCGAGCGGACCCAGCAACCAGGTGGCGGCGTAGTCATCGAGCGTCCGGCCCGAGCGCACGGACACGATGTGTCCCAACACCACGACGCCGCCGGTGCAATACGACGGGTGAACGCCGGGCGGGTACACCGATTTCAGGTCGAGGATGAAGCCGGGCCAGTCGCGCTTGTCGTACATGCGTTCCTCCCAACCCGGCGAATCGGTGTCCCAGTCGTCGCACTCCAGGCCCGAGCTCATGTCGAGCAGATGCCGGACGGTGATCGCGCGCTTGTTGTCGCTCATGTTGGCGTGCTGGTCGAACTGCGGTATGAGTTGTGAAATCGGATCGTCGGCGACAAACAAACCTTGTTCCACCGCGATACCCACGGTGGCCGACACGAAACTCTTGCCCGCGGAACGCAGGTCGTGGAGGGTTTCGGGTCCGAAGCCATTGAAATAGCCTTCCGCGACCAGCCTGCCGTGGCGTGCCACGATCATCGAATCCACCTTGGGATAGCGGCCGCCCCGCAGGGTTTCGAGCGCCTGCTGCAGGCGGGTCTCGTCGATGCCCTCGGCCGCTGGCGTCGAGGTCATCCAGCCGTCGCCCTTGCCAGGCGGGGCGACCGAGATCGTGGCTGGGAGCCCGGGGTTCACGTCCCGCGGCGGATCGCCGGGATCGCCTCCACCGCAGCCCACCAGCGTCGCGATCAGCACATAACACACATGACGCACGAGCTTCTCCAGAGGACAGGGGTACTCCTTGGTGGCGCGGTCGGCGGAAAATCCTTCGCGAAGGATTTCATCGCGCAGGGCACACTAACTGGCCGATGGACACCCCCGACCTGCAACTCGTGAAGCGACTGCTGCGTGGAGACGCGCGCGCCTTCGATGAGTTCTTCAACGAGTACTACCCGAAGTTGTATCGCTTCGCGCTGCGCCGCATGCCCGCCGATGCCGCGGGCGCCGAGGACGTGGCCCAGGCAACCCTGTGCCGTGCGCTCGACGGCCTGCGCGGGTTCCGCGGCGAGGCGGCACTGTTCACCTGGCTGTGCACCTTGTGCCGCCGCGAACTGGGCGCGCGCTGGCGCGAAGCCGGAGCGCAGGCCCCCGCGGTGCCGCTGGCCGAAGACGATCCGCAGGTTCGCGCGGCGCTCGAGTCACTGATGGCCAGCTTGCCGGACGATCCCCTGGCCGCGGCCCAGCGCGCCGCCACCGGCAAGGCCATCCGCACGGTGCTCGACTATCTACCGGCGCCTTACGGCGACGTGCTCGAATGGAAGTACCTGCGCGATCTCAGCATGAACGAGATCGCAGCTCGCCTCGGCCGTTCGCCAAAGGCGGCCGAATCCCTGCTGACGCGGGCGCGCGAGGCCTTTCGCGAGGCGTTTTCGCTGCTCGCGGGCGCTGGTGCGCCGGGAGCAGCGCCATGACCCGGCAACCCGCGGATTCAGTGGAACGCCTGGTGCGACTCGCGGGCGAACGCGATCTGCCGTCGCCCGGCGCGACGGCGCGCGCCCGCGCGGCGAGCGAGCAGGCGTGGCGGCGGATGCTGGCGCGACCCGCGCAACGGTTCGCGCGCGGGCGGCTCGTGGGTGTCGGCGTCGCGCTCGCGGCGGGAATGGCCGCGGCCTGGTGGCTCACCCGGCCCGCGATCGAGCCCGCGCTGCCGCTCGAGGTGGGACGGATCGTCGCGCTGCACGGAGGCGCCACGGGCCAGGATCGCGACAGTGACTGGTCGGTGAGCACCGACCAGCCGGTATTGACCGGCACCACACTCACGACCGAGGGACGGCTGGCGCTGTCGCTGGGCGGCGTGACGTCGCTGCGACTGGATCGCCAGACGAGACTGCGGGTCGACGGGCGCGATCACGTGACCCTGCTCGCGGGCTCCCTGTACGTCGACTCGGGCGGGCTCAACGTGAGCTCGGCGCTGCGCATCGGCACGCCCGCGGGCGAGATCGGCCACATCGGCACGCAATTCCAGGTGATCGTCGACGGCGGTGCGACGCGCGTGCGCGTGCGCGAAGGGCGGGTGTCCGTGACCTCGGGCGATGGCGCGCAGGATCTCGCTACCGGCGATGCGCTCGAGGTGCGCGGCGCGGAGCGCCGCGTCATGCACGGACTGCCCACCTACGGCGAAGCATGGGCCTGGGCGGCGAGCGTCGGCGCGATACTCGAGATCGAGAACCGGCCGCTCGCGGAATTCCTCGCATGGCTGGCACGCGAACAGGGTTGGCAGTTGCGCTACGCCTCCGACGCGCTGCAGGAGCAGGCGGCCCAGGTGCGCCTGCACGGCGCACTCGATGGACTCGACGCGACCGCCATGCTGGAGCGCGTGGCGCTCATCACGGGAGTTCCATTGCAGATGCGCGATGGCGTGCTGTGGGTGGGGACGCCACGATGACGGTGCGCGCGTGGATCCTGTGCCTGGCGTTCGCGCTGGGTGGAGCCGCCGCGGCCGAATCCCCGGCTCGCAATCTTCGCGACGCGGATACCCGCATGCTGAAGGCGGGCGACAGCCTGGAGTCGGTGCTGGCCGCGCTCAATGCGCAGGGCTTTCGCGTGGTGTACAGCAGCGCGTTGGTGCGCCCGGAGATGATGTTGCGGGCGCGTCCGGCGGCGTCGCGGGTCGACGAGCTGCTGCGCGAAGTGCTGGCACCCTGGAAGCTGCGCGCGGTGCCGGCGTCCAACGGCGACTGGCTGGTGACGCGGGATGAGGCCGCCGGGCGCGACACGCCGGCGTCGCCGCCGGCGTCCATCGAAGTCATCGACGTGACGGCGACGCGCCTGGCGCTCGCGGTGGGCGGCGCGAGCGAGCAGTTCCTCGATCGCGCCGACGTGCAACGCATGCCGCACCTGGCCGACGACGCGATGCGCATGCTCAAGGTGTTGCCGGGCACGTCCGGCGGCGACATCAGTGCCGCGCTCAACGTGCGCGGCGGCATGCGCGACGAGGCGCTGTTGACCATCGATGGCGCCGAAATCCACAACGCCTTTCATTTTCGCGATCTCGACGATGCGTTGAGCGTGCTCGACACCAGCCTCATCGAAGGCGTCGATTTCGTCACCGGCGGCATGACGGCCGACGTGGGCGACTACATGAGCGGCTCCATCGGGCTGCAGACCCGGCGCCCGGCGCCGGACGACGAATACCGCAGCGGCGTCGGCATCAGCTTCGTGAGCGCGTTCGCGCGGACCTCCGGGACCTTCGCCGACGACCGGGGCTCGTACCTCGTATCGGCGCGGCGCGGCTTCCTCGACCTGCTGATCTCGGAAGTGGTCACGGCCGAGGAGTACATGAAGCCGCGGTATGCCGACGTGTTCGCGGCCGTGAACTTCGACTTCGGCGACGACACGCGCCTCGGCGCGCGCCTGCTGGCGAGCGACGACGACCTGGTGTACTACATCAAGGACGAAGACGACGACACCGACTCCACCGGCGGCGGCGAATCCAGGCACCTGTGGCTGACGCTGGATCACCAGTTCTCCGCTACGGTAGATAGTCGGACCCTGCTGTCCGCCGCGGCGGTGCGGCAACGGCGCGACGCCACCGGTTACGACGAGCAGCGTTCGGGCGACATGCACAGCGACGAGGAGTTCTCGTTCCTCGACCTGCGGCAGGACTGGTCCTGGAAGCCCGGCGAGACGCAGCTCGCGCGCTGGGGAGTGAGCTACGGCGAACAGCATGGCGACTACGACTATTCGCTGGTCACGCAAATCACCGATCCGTTGGTCAGTCCCATGCCCATCGACAAGGCGTATGCCACCGACATGCGTGCCGAACTGCGCAAATTTGGCGCGTACGCGGCCTGGCGCACGCGGTTCGCCCCGCAGCTCACCGCCGAGGCCGGCGTGCGTTGGGACCGTTACGCCTATGAGCCCGGAACGAAATACGACGCCGTGAGCCCGCGCATCAACGTGGTCTATTCATTTGGCGACGCGAACGAACTGCGGGCCGCCTGGGGCGAGATGTACCAGCCGCAGGCCGTGGACGAGTTGCAGGTCGAAGACAACCTGACCGAGTACGGCGCGCCCGAGCGGGTCCGCCAGCTGGTGATCGGCTACACGCGGCATTTCAGCGACACCTTCAGCGCGCGCATCGACCTCTACGACAAGCAATATCGCGACCTGCGGCCGCGATTCGAGAATGCGCTCGACGCGGTGCAGCTGATTCCGGAAGGCGCTCCCGACCGCGTGCGCATCGATGCGCCGGAAGCGCGTGCCCGGGGAGTCGAGCTCACCGTGCGCCGCGACGTATCGCGCGGATTGGCCGGATGGTTGAGCTACGTCTATGCGCGTGCGGAAGACCGCGAGGACCACGCGTGGGTCCCGCGCAGCTGGGACCAGCGGAGTTCGGTGTTCTTCGGGGGAAGCTGGACCGAGGCCGCGTGGAGCGTGAGCGTCGCGGGCCAGATGCACAGCGGCGCACCCACCACGGCGCTCGGCGTCGAAGCCACGCGACTGCCCGACGGGACTTATGAAGTGCAGGGGCTGGTCGGGCCGCGCAATGCGGAACGCCTCGATTCGTATTTTCGGCTGGACCTGCGTGTCAATCGCGACGTGATCCTCGACAGCAGCAAGCTGTCGTTCTACCTCGAGATCACCAACCTCACGAACCGCGAGAACGAGTGCTGCGTCGAGACCTACGGCTTGGAGCAGGGCCCCGGCGGCGCGCCATGGCTACGGATCGAAAAGGGCTTCTGGTTGCCGCGCATGCCATCGCTCGGATTCGAGTGGCAGTTCTGAGTCGAGGTATTGCGGCACCATTGGCCCGAAATTCCGCGAGTTACGCCGACAAGCTCTGCACGCATGAACGGCGCCGATCCTGCCCCGCATTCCGTCGGATTGGTCAAGATTCGTACAGCGCGAAACGCGGAAAATTTGCGGTGTGCATCTGCGTCGCCGCAGACCGTACAATCGCGCCCCACAGAAAATTCTTTCGATGAAGGGCAGACCATGGCGCGCGGAATCAACAAGGTAATCCTGATCGGCAACCTGGGCGCAGACCCGGAAACCCGCGCGATGCCTTCGGGGATGACGGTGGCGAACATCCGCGTCGCCACCAGCGAGAACTGGAAAGACAAGCAGTCGGGTGAGAACAAGGAACGCACCGAGTGGCACAACGTCGCCATGTTCGGGCGCCTCGGTGAGATCGCGGGTGAGTACCTGAAGAAGGGCTCCAAGGTCTACATCGAAGGCAGCCTGCGCACACGCAAGTGGCAGGACAAGCAGGGCAACGATCGCTACACCACCGAGATCATCGCCAACGAGATGCAGATGCTCGACAGCCGCGGTGGCGGCATGGGCGGCGGTGGTGGTGACTACGGCGGTGGCGGTGGTGGCGGCGGTGGCCGCGGCCGCCAGCAGGCGCCGGCCGATGATTATGACCAGGGCCCGCCGCCCGGAGGCGGTGGCGGCGACAAGGGCGGCGGCGACTTCGACGACGACATTCCGTTCTGAGATTCACCTGATCGATCACGTGGCAGGGCCCGGGATACGCGGTATTCCGGGCCCGCTTCGTTTCGGACGCTAAGTACCGTGACCGATGGAATGAGCTGAAACGTTTTTCCCGGGTCCGACGACTACCTGAACAATGGAAGTAGTTGAAACGACCGTCCACGCCGCGCAACCCTCCTCGGGGTCGGATGCGCTCTACGAGCGGATCAGCGCCGAGTTTGGCCCGCCGCTCGCGCGCGTCGCACGTGCGCACGAGGCCGATCCGTCGCTGCAGCAGGACCTGCTGCAGGAAATCCACTTTGCCATCTGGCGAAGCCTGCCGGCATTCGGCGGACGCTGCTCGTTGCGCACCTGGGTCTATCGCGTGGCACACAACGTCGCGGCGACCCACGTGCTGCGCGCGCGCCGCCGCCGCAGCAGCCTGCTCGTCAACCTGGACGACGTGGAGGT
>DASSRK010000057.1:0-23166 GCA_035701825.1 Steroidobacteraceae bacterium | reverse complement strand
GCCGGCACCGTGAAGATCACGCCCGAGGCGATCGAGGTGCCGGCCGAGGCGCCGGTCTGCACGATGTTGTTCTCGAGGATGCCGCCGCCGCCGAGCGCGCGCAGCACCGCCATCGAGACCACCGCGGCCGGGATGGCCGAGGCGATGGTCATGCCGGCGAACAGGCCGAGGTAGGTGTTGGCCGCGGCGAGGATCACCGTCAGCAACACCGAAAGGATGATGGCGCGCGCGGTGAGCTGCGGCGCCGGAGCCACGTTCGAATTCATCTAACTACCCCCGATCGGCGTCAATTCCAGCCACACTGCTGGCCCTGGTTCTGTTCGGCGAGCCATGCTTCCAGCGGCTTGAAGTATTCGATGATGGCCGAGGCGTCCATCTGCCGCGTGCCGGTCAGCTTCTGCAGCGTGTCCGGCCACGGCTGGCTGGCGCCGAGCGCCAGCATCGCGCCGTACTTCGCGCCGGCTTCCTTGTTGCCGAAGATCGAGCACTCGTGCAGCGGGCCCTTGAACCCGGCCGCGTCGCACAGCGCCTTGTGGAACTGGAACTGCAGGATGAACGACAGGAAGTAACGCGTGTACGAGGTGTTGCCCGGGATGTGGTACTTCGCGCCCGGGTCGAAATCCTGCTCGCTGCGCGCCACCGGCGGCGACACGCCCTGGTACTTCGCGCGCAGCTCCCACCACGCCTTGTTGTAGTCGGCGGGCTTGATCCGGCCGTCGAACACCGCCCAGCGCCACTCGTCGATCATCTTGCCGAACGGCAGGAACGCGACCTTGTCGAGCGCCATCTTCATCTGCTGGTTGATGACGGCTTCCTGCGACGGCTTGACCGCGCTGACCAGGCCTATCCTGTGCAGGTAGTCCGGCGTGACCGACAGGTTGACCGTGTCGCCGATGGCCTCGTGGAAGCCGTCGTGCGCGCCGTCCTGGAACAGCTGCGGCTGGTCCTTGTACCAGAGGTAGTAATAGACGTGGCCGAGCTCATGGTAGACCGTGAACAGGTCTTCCTCGATGGGCTTGATGCACATCTTGATGCGCACGTCGTCCTTGTCGTCCATGTCCCAGGCGCTGGCATGGCACACCACTTCGCGATCGCGCGGCCGGGTCAGCATCGAGCGCTCCCAGAACGGCGGCGGCAGCGACGGGAAGCCGATCGAGGTGTAGAAGCTCTCGGCCGATTTCGTCATGCGCACCGCGTCCCAGTGCTGCGCCTTGAGCTGCTTGTCCGAGGTCTCGATGCTGGCGTTCGGGTAGGGCTTCAGCAGGTCGTCGAACACGCGGTTCCACTGCTGCGCCCACATGTTGCCGAACAGCTGCGCCGGGATCAGCTTGCCGTCGGGCACCTTGTCCTTGCCGTACTTCTTCTGCAGCTTGCCGCGCGCGTAGCAGTGCAGGCTCTTGTACAGCGGCTCGACCTGGCCGTAGAGCCGCGCCGCTTCCTTCTCGAAATCCGCGGCCGGCATGTCGTAACGCGAGCGCCACAACACGCCGAGGTCGGCGAAGCCGAGCTCGCGCGCGCCTTCGTTGGCGAGCTCGGCGAAGCGCTGGTACTTGGCGCGCATCGGCCGCGAGATGGTGTGCCAGCCCGCCCACGCCTCGGTGAGCTCGTCGTAGTTGCGGCTGGTGGCGATGATCTCGCTCAGCTCGTCGAGGTTCATGCAGCCGTTCTGTGCCGGCGTGAACTTGAGCACCGTCTCGAGCCTGCCGTTTACCTTCGGCGGGCAGTACTTGCCTTCGCCGTACATGGCCTCGAGCTCGGTGGTCAGGGTCGCGAGCTCGGAGCGCTTGGCGGCGTCCGCGGGCGCCGGCGCGCTCACGCCGAGCTTGATCAGCATCAGCGAGCGCGCGGCCGCGGGAGACATCGGCTGGCCTTCGTAGCCGCGCGCCTCGGCGGCGGCGCGGCTGTAGTACGCGAGCGCGCGGTCGGTGACCCGCGAGTTCAGGTACTGGGTGTCGACGGTGATGTCGGTCGACTGCATCCAGCCGGCGGCGTTGATCTCGTGGTTGAGGTCGATCAGGTCGCGGTTGACGCGCGCCACGAACTCCTCGGCCGTGGGCTTCGCGGCCGCGGGCTGCGTTGCGGCGCCCACCTTCTCGAGGTGCGGGGGCGGCGTCGGCCCCTTGGGGCCCGGGCAGCCGGCGAGGGCGCCGGCCGCGGCCAGGGCCGCGGCGACGCGCAGGTAGTTAGTCGGTGTCATTTTGCGTCTCCGATCCAGCCGCGCAGGCCGCGCGATATGAGCAGGATGAATATCCCGGCACCGCCACCGACCAGGGTCATGGTCCAGAAAGCGCCGGGCAATTCGGCCTGCGTCAGGGAAGAGGTGTGGCCGCCCACCAGGCCCGCGACCGTGTTGCCGATGGCCGCGCCGAGGAACCAGGTGCCCATCATGCGGCTCACGAAGCGTGGTGGCGAAAGCTTGGTCACGTTCGACAGGCCCACCGGCGAGAGACACAACTCGCCGAAGGTGTGGATCAGGTAGGCCATCAGCAGCCACTGCGGGCCGACCTTGCCATTGCTCGACACCACCATCTGCGCGGCCCACATCATGACCAGGAAGCCGAAGCCGAGCAGCACGAGGCCGAGTCCCATCTTGAACGGCGCCGAGGGATCCATGTTGCGCGCGCCGAGCGACACCCAGATCCACGCGAAGAAGGGCGCGAACAGGATGATGCAGATCGGGTTGATGGCCTGGTAGTAAGCCGCCGGGTGCACGCCCTCGTTGTACAGGTGCCCGAGGAAGCTGCGGTCGGTGTAGTCGAGCGCGAAGATGTTGAACGACGTGGCCTGCTGCTCGAAGCCGCCCCAGAACAACGCGGCGCACAGGAAGAAGATGATGATGACGCCGACGCGCTTCTTTTCTGCCGTCGTCAGGCCGCCGAACAGCAACACGTAGCCGAAGAACGCCACGGCCAGCGCGACCTCGGCGATGAACAGGCCATGCGCCAGCGATTTTTCCGACGGGGTGCTGCTGCCGAGGAAAAGGAACGCTGCGCCACCGACCGCCAGGACGCCGACCAGCGCCACCAGCATCCAGGTCTTGCGCTTCTGCGCGGCGGGCACGTCCGGCGACAGGCCGGCATTGCCGAGATATTTCTCGGTCATCTTGAATTGCGCGAGCCCGATGAGCATGGCACCACCGCAGATGCCAAAGCCCAGGCGCCAGTTGATGTCCTCGCCCAGGCCGGCCGCGATGATCGGGCCGAGCGCGGCGCCGAGATTGATGCCCATGTAGAAGATGGAGAATCCGGCGTCGCGGCGCGAGCCGGGCTGGCCTTCGTACAACGCGCCGACCACGCTCGAAACGTTGGGCTTGAGCAACCCGATGCCGAGCACCGTGACCGCGAGACCGCAGTAGAAAAGCGCCGGGGTCGCGGGGATCGCGCAGATGAAGTTGCCGATGGCGATGAAGATGCCGCCGGTGAACACCGCGTTGCGCTGGCCCACGAGCTGGTCGGCGATCCAGCCGCCCGGCACCGTGACCAGGTATGCGCAACCGGCGAACAGCGCGTATACCGCGCCCGCGGTTTCGTTGTCGATGCCGTAGCCGGGGTTCGTCGCGGTGGTCGAGGCCGCGAGGAACAACACCAGCATCGTGCGCAGCCCGTAGTAGGTGAAGCGCTCGAAGAACTCCGTCATGAAGAGCGTGGCGAGGCCGCGAGGGTGTCCGAAAAAGCTGCGGCTGTAGTCGGGCGACACGAGCGTCGTCGTGGGTTCAGTCATCTTGTTATGCCCCGAATTCTTGTGGGCGCTGTTGCGCCGCGATGGCGCGCAGTCTGAACCAAGCCGAGTCGCGCCAGCAAGGCGGCCGCGGAGAATCAGGAGTTCCCCGGCTGGCTTTATCCACAGTGTTCGGCCGATGACCGGCCGACATCGGCGCGCTCGCGGCGCTCCGCCGCGCGATCAGCTCGCCTCGGCCTCTTCCTTCTCGCGTTCCGCGGCGCTGTCGCGCCGCATCTTCTGCATGACGCGTGCCATCACGACGCCGCCCTCGTACAGCAGGTACATCGGGATCGCCATGATGCATTGGGACAGCGCGTCGGGCGGCGTGAGGATCGCGGCGACCACGAAGATGCCGATGAGCACGTAGCCGCGGTTCTCGCCGAGCTTCTCGACCCTGACGAGGCCGGTGAGCACCAGCAGCACCACGGCCACGGGCACCTCGAAGGCCACGCCGAACGCGAAGAACAGCGTCACCACGAAGTCGAGGTACTGCCCGATATCGGTCTGCATCTTCATCGAGGTCGGGCCGGAGTGCACCAGGTACTCGAACATCACCGGGAACACGGCGAAGTACGCGAAGAACACGCCGACGTAGAACAACACCACCGCCGACAGCAGCAGCGGCATGGCGAAGCGTTTCTCGCGCCGGTAGAGGCCTGGCGCGATGAACGCCCACAGCTGGTAGATGATCACCGGCATGGCGGCGAACAGCGCCACGTAGAACGCCAGCTTGAACGGCACCATGAACGGCGCGATCACGCTGGTGGCGATCATCGAGGCGTCCTTCGGCAGCTTCGCCACCAGCGGCCTGGAGATGATGTCGTACAGCTCGTTCGAGAAGATGGCGCAGGGAATGAACGCGACCAGCAGCGCCAGCATGGCGCGCATCAGGCGGTCGCGCAGCTCGAGCAGGTGGGACATCAGGGTCCCCTCGGCCAGCTCCTCTTTCTTCGGCTCTTCGCTCACGGCGCGGCCGGCGGCTTGGAATCAGTAGTTAGATCGAGCTCGCCCTGGGGCGACGCTTCGGGAGCCGCCGGCGGATCGTGCCGGCCGCGGTTCGAGGAATGCATGTGATGGTCGGGTGGATAGAACTCCTCCTCGGCCTCCGGCGGGGTTGGCGGTGCGCCCGGCGGCGGCGCGATCGCCGGCGCCACGGCGGGCGCCGACTGTGCGCCCGTCGGTGTCGTGGCGGCGGGAGGCTGGGGCGCGGGCTTCGGATCGAGCGAGGTGTCGATGCCGGGATCGATGTTCATCTGCGATTCCAGGTTCGAGGCTTCCTCCTCGAGCTGCTCGCGGAACTGCCGCGCCATGGCACGCGCGCGTCCCACCCAGCGACCCACCTGTTGCGCGAGCTTGGGCAGCTTCTGCGGCCCGAGCACCACCAGCGCGATCGCGAAGATCAGCAGCAGTTCTGTGAATCCAACCTCGAACATGGAAGTCTCGCCGCGCGCGGCGGCTTTAGGTCACGGCGCCGCGGCGCCCGCGAGTCACGCCTTGTGCTCGCTCTTCTCCGCCTGGGATTTCGCGGAATCGGAAAACTCGGCGTCGGCCTTGAGCTGCTTGACGGACTCCTCGGCGTCGCCCTCGTTCATCGACTTCTTGAAGCCGCGCACGGCCGATCCCAGGTCCGAACCGATGGTCTTGAGCTTCTTGGCTCCGAAGACCAGCAGCACGATGACCAGGATGACCAGTAATTCTCGAAAACCTATGCCCATGTGTCGCTCCGACGGGGCGGCGGTGCCATCCCCGAAAAACGTCGATTTGAAGTGCCGGAATGATAAGTCAACAGAGGCCGCAAACCTAAGAAAGTTCGGGCCCAAGCGAGACCCGCATCACGGCCGCCGCGGGGCGTTAAGTCTTTGTCATTCCAAGGGACTCTCGAGCCAGAAGGTCACCGGGCCGTCGTTGATCAGCGCCACCCGCATGTGGGCCCCGAATTCACCCGTCTCGACCCCGGCGTGGCGTGCGCGCGCCATTTCGACCAGCTCCGCGAACAATGCGCGCGCCACGTCCGGATGTTCCGCACGGCTGAAGCCGGCGCGCGTGCCCTTGTCGGTGTCGGCCGCCAGCGTGAACTGCGGCACCAGCAGCAGGCCGCCCGCGATGTCGGTGAGCGAGCGGTTCATGCGCCCGGCCTCGTCTTCGAAGATGCGATAGCCGAGCACGCGCTCCAGCAGCCGCGCCGCGCTGCGCGCATCGTCGCCGCGCTGCACGCCTATCAAGGCAAGCACGCCCCGCCCGATCCGGCCGGTCTCGCGCTCGCCGACCGTGACTCGGGCTTCGCTGACACGCTGGATGAGTGCGATCAATCGGACTCCTGGTTGGCCTGCGGGCGCGACAATGTGTCGCGGCTCATGTTTCCCGGAGGGATTTTCCCGGAAGAGATTGTGCCCGGTGGCAATTGCACGCCCAAGTCCTTAATATCGCGGCCTGTTTTTTCGAGCTCAAAGGTCTCGTCCTGTCATGGCATTGCGCATTCCAGTCGCCGTCTCCGTCACTCTCCTCGCGCTCGGCTTCTCCCTCGCTTCGCAGGCCCAGGACCCGCCGCCCGCGTCCGGCGGCGACGCCAAGCGCGGCCAGGCGCTCGCCTACACCTGCAATGGCTGCCATGCCATTCCTAACTACAAGAACGTCTACCCGACCTACTCGGTGCCCAAGCTGCACAACCAGCGCCCCGAGTACATCGTCGCGGCGCTCAAGGCCTACAAGAGCGGCGAGCGCTCGCACGGCACCATGCACGCGCAGGCGAGCAGCCTGAGCGAGCAGGACATGGCCGACATCGCGGCCTACCTCGCCGGCCCGAACGTCCTGACCCAGTCGAAGAACGACGTGCCGGCCACGGCGCGCCCCAAGGCCACCGAGGTGTGCCTCGCGTGCCACGGCACCAACGGCGTCGGCATCACCGCCGATTACCCGACCATCGCCGGCCAGCACCGCGACTACATCGAACGCGCGCTGACCGACTACAAGAAGGGTGGCCGCAAGAACGCCATCATGGCGGGCATGGCCGCGACGCTCACGCGCGAGGACATCGAGCAGCTGGCGGCGTACTACTCGTCGCAGACGCCGTCGCTCGAGGTGCTGCCGGTTCGGCACTCCTTCCTGTCGGCGAAGTAAGCCGCTCTCGTCCCGCGCCGCGCCGCTACTTGCCGGGCGCGGCCAGCTGTTTCTCGAGGAAGGTCACGATGGTCTTCTGGTAGAAGTCGCGATTCGACTTCTTGCGGAAGCCGTGGCCCTCGTCCGTGGCCGCGAGGTACCACACCTCGCCGCCGCGCCCGCGGATCTTCTCCACCATCTGCTTCGATTCGCTCGCCGGCACGCGCGGGTCGTTGAGTCCCTGCACCACCAGCAGCGGCTTGCTGATCCGTGCCGCGTTGGTCATCGGTGAAATACGCTGCAGGTAGGCGCGCATCTTCGGCAGCCGCTCGTCGCCGTACTCCGGCCGGCGCAGGTCGCGCCGGTACGCCGAGGTGCTCTCGAGGAAGGTCACGAAGTTCGAGATGCCGACGACGTCGATCCCGCCGCGCAGCCGGTCGCTGAAGTTCACCATCGACGAGAGCGACATGTAGCCGCCGTACGAGCCGCCGGCGACGAACACTTTCTTCGGGTCCATGTCGCGCTGCGCGCCGATCCACACCAGCAGCGCGCCGATGTCCTTGACCGCGTCCTCGCGGTTCTCGCCGTTGTCGAGGTCCAGGTAGTTGCGGCCGTAACCGCTCGAGCCGCGCACGTTGGGCGCGATCACCACGAAGCCCATCTCGCGCACCAGGAACTGCGTGAACGGATTCCAGGTCGGCACGGCCTGCGACTCGGGACCGCCGTGGATGTCGATGAACAC
Organism: Steroidobacteraceae bacterium; assembly: GCA_035701825.1. Lineage (GTDB taxonomy): Bacteria > Pseudomonadota > Gammaproteobacteria > Steroidobacterales > Steroidobacteraceae > CADEED01. Next base: position 15,608 of record DASSRK010000057.1, on the reverse strand, counting down.
CGGGTGCGGGCCGGGCGAATTCCGCGGCCGGAAAACGAAGGCCGGGATCTGCCGGTTCCTGCCGTTGGTGCGGTCGAAGGTGGGATAGCGCACCAGCTCGGCGGGCGAGAACTGCAGCGGGTCGATCGGCCCGGGCTCGCTCTTCGTGTAGCGCACCACGGCGTTGCGCTCCACCTCGAGCACGAACACGTCGCGCGGCGACTGCGGGCTCTCGAGCGAGAACGCGAGGCGCTTGCCGCTGGCGTCGAAGCCGATGCGGCCGATGCGGCCGTCCGGCAGCGGCGGCAGGATCTCGGCGCGCTTCGCGACGTCGAGCACCGTGAGCCGGCTGATGCCGTCGACGTTGGCCACCCAGGCGAGGTACCGGCCGTCGTCGCTGCACGCGAAGCTGTCGATGTCCCAGGGGATGTGGCCGGTCAGGACCTCGACTGCGCCGCTCACCAGGTCGACGCGCCGCAGCTGCTCGAACTCGCTGTCGCGGTTGGTGACGAGGTACACGCTGCGCCCGTCGGGCGTGAAGCGCGCGCCCGAGACGCTCGCCGGGCCCGCGCCCTCGCTGACCGCCGTGAGCGCCGCGCTCGCGATGTCCATGACGTACAGGTGCGCCTCGTTGGCCGACACGAAGTTGCTGATGAGTAGTTTGGTGTCGTCCGGCGACCAGTCCTGCACCGACCAGCTCTTCGAGAAGCCGTTGAACACCAGGCGCGGCGCCGCGAGGTTGTTGCCCGGCTCGGCGATCATGAGGTCGTAGCTCACGCCGTCGCGCGCCGTGCTGTGGAAGGCCACGCGCTTGCCGTCGTGGCTCCAGGCCAGGCCGCCGTTCACGCCCTTGCCCGGCGTCAGCATGCGCACCGCGCGACTGGCGATGTCGTACCAGTACACCTGCGCGTTCTCGTTGCCACCCTGGTCGCGCAGGAAAGCGAAGCCCGGCACCACGGCCGAGTGCGGCGCGCGCGCCACGGTGACCGGCTCCTTCGAGAAGGTGAGCTGCTCGCGCGCGCCCAGGGGCCCGGCGACGCGGTGCAGCTGCTCGACGTCGCCGAAGCGCGTGGCGATCAGCATGCCATCGGGCAACCAGTCGACGAAGCTCGCGCCGCGCGAATTCAGGTAGTCGTCGAGACGCGCGGTGAGCGGCGAGTCCACCGCCGGGATGTTGTCGAGCACCAGGTTGCCGCGCGTCTCCACCGCGGCCTGCGCCACGAAAGTGCAACACGCGATCCAGGTGGTGAGGAGTAATTTGCCGTTCATGCTGTTAAGGTGCCCCGAAAAGGACGAGAGCCATGAGTGGGAGTCTGCCACGCCTGACGAAGTTCGCCGACGGGATCACCGCCGTCGATACCGAATACGTGCGCCCGCAGATGGACGCCGCGCACGTGGTCACGGTCGGGTCGCGCGCGGCCATCGTCGATACCGGGCCGAACAGCGCCGTTCCGCGCGTGCTCGCCGCGCTGGCCGAGCTCGGCATCGAGCGCGACGCGGTCGACTACCTGTTCCTGACCCATGTGCACCTCGACCATGCCGGCGGCGCCGGCGCGCTGATGCGCGAGCTGCCGCGCGCCACCGCGGTGATCCACCCGCGCGGGGCGCCGCACATGATCGATCCGTCGAAGCTCATCGCGGGCACCCGCGCGGTCTACGGCGACGAAGCTTACGCGCGGCTGTACGGCGACATCCTGCCGATCGCGCGCGAACGCCTGGTCATCGCGCAGGACGGGCAGCGCTTCGAGCTCGCCGGCCGCGTGTTCGAATGCGTGCACACGCCGGGACACGCGCTGCATCACCAGGCCATCGTCGACCACGGCGCCACCAGCATCTTCACCGGTGACACCTTCGGCCTGTCCTACCGCGAGTTCGATACCGCGAAGGGGCCGTGGATCAGTCCGACGACCACGCCGACGCAATTCGATCCCGCGCAGCTCAAGGCGTCCATCGTGCGGCTCATGCAGTACCGGCCGCGGCGGTTGTACCTCACGCACTACAGCGAGGTGGGTGACTGCGCGCGGCTCGCCAACGACATGTATGACGCGATCGACGGGTTCGTGCGCATTGCCCGCGCCTCGGGCCTCGACGCCCGGCGCATCCGCTTCGAGCTGCGCGCCTGGGCGCACGACAGCCTGCGCGAACACGGCGTGACGCTCGGTGCCGAGGCGATCGACGCGGTCCTCGACAAGGATTTCGAACTCAACGCGGCGGGCCTCGTGGCCTGGCTCAGGCGCGAGGCCAACTAGATGGTGTATCTCCTGTTGAAGTCGCTGCACGTGATCAGCGTGGTGCTGTTCCTCGGCAACATCGTCACCGGCGTGTTCTGGAAACTGCACGGCGATCACGGCGACCTGCGCGCACGCGCGGTGGCGCTCGACGGCATCATCCGCAGCGACCGCTGGTTCACCATGCCCGGCGTCATCGCCATCATCGTCACCGGCGTGCTGCTGGCGACGACGCTGCACTACTCGATCCTGCGTACGCCATGGATCCTCTGGTCACTGATTCTCTTCGGCGTCTCGGGCGTGATGTTCCAGTTCTTCGTCGCGCCGCTGCAGAAGAAGCTGCTGGCCAACGTGCGCGCGGGCAGCGACGGCGCCTGGAACGAATCCGAATACCGCCGGCTGTCACGCGCGTGGCTGTGGTCCGGCGCGGTTGCGACGCTCGCCCCGGTGATCGCCGTGTTCCTCATGGTGATGAAGCCGGCTTGAGCCGGCGACATCGCTGGCGCGATGTCAGCGTTGTCGTCCTCGCGGCGCCTACTTTCCGCTTTCTCTCCCGCGCTATGATGCGGGAATGCCAAGACTTCACGTCCCCCAACCCCCGACACGCCCGGGCGACAAGCCGGACTTTTCGTACGTCGACGTGTCGCCGGCCGGCGCGGTCAAGAAGCCCGACGTCGGCGCGCGCGCCCGCGACATGGAAGACTGCGCCGTCGGCCTGGTGCGCGTGCTCGACGATCACCACGAGGCGGTGGGCCCGTGGAATCCGCGCCTCGACGACGAGGACCTGCAGGTGGGCCTCAGGCACATGCTGCTGACGCGCATCTTCGACGATCGCATGCAGCGCACGCAGCGCCAGGGAAAGATCTCCTTCTATATACGCTCGCTCGGCGAGGAAGCGGTGGCCGTGGCGCAGGCGATGGCGCTGCAGCCCGGCGACATGCTGTTTCCCTCGTACCGCCAGCAGGGCATCTACATGGTGCGCGGCCGGCCGCTGGTCGACCTCATGTGCCAGCTGCTGTCCAACACGCGCGACATGTGCAAAGGGCGCCAGCTTCCGGTCATGTACCACTGGAACGCCGGCCGCATCTTCTCGATCTCCGGCAACCTAACCACTCAGTTCCCGCAGGCGGTAGGCTGGGCCATGGCTGCGGCCATCCGCAACGAAGACCATCTTGCCTGCACGTGGATCGGCGAGGGCGCCAGCGCCGAGGCCGATTTCCACCACGGCATCATCTTCGCGGCCGTGCACCAGGCGCCCGTGATCATGAACATCGTGAACAACCAGTGGGCCATCTCCACGTTCCAGGGCACCGCGGGCGGCGAGCAGCGTTCGTTCGCGGCGCGTGGCCCGGGTTACGGCATCGCCGGCATCCGCGTCGACGGCAACGACTTCCTCGCGGTGTACGCGGTGACGCAGTGGGCCGCGCAGCGCGCGCGCACCGGCGGCGGCCCGACGCTGATCGAGCTGGTCACGTATCGCGCCGGCGCGCATTCCACCAGCGACGATCCCTCGCGCTACCGCCCCAAGGACGACCACGAGCACTGGCCGCTGGGCGACCCGATCGAACGGCTCAAGCAGCACCTGATCGCGCGCGGCGAGTGGAACGATAAACGCCACAAGGAGCTGCACGCCGAGCTCGACGCGCAGGTGCTCGCGGCCTGGAAGGAAGCCGTGTCGTACGGCGCGCTCAACGAGGGCCCGCGACTCGACCGCCACCTGATGTTCGAAGACGTCTACAAGGATTTCCCGGAGAGCCTGCGCCGGCAAAGCGAGCAGCTGGCCGAGGAGATCAAGCTGAACGCCGAGCTCGGCCTCGCGGCGAAGGTGGAGTAGATAGCCGTGGCGCAGATGAACATGATCCAGGCGTTGAACTCCGCCATGGACGTCATGATGGCGCGCGATCCCTCGGTGGTCGTGATGGGCGAGGACGTCGGCTACTTCGGCGGCGTGTTCCGTGTCACCGACGGCCTGCAGCGCAAGTACGGCGAGCACCGCGTGCTCGACTCGCCGATCGCCGAGGGCGGCATCGTGGCGACCGCCATCGGCAAGGCGGTGAACGGCCTGAGGCCCGTGGCCGAGATCCAGTTCGCCGACTACATCTACCCGGCGGTCGACCAGATCGCGAGCGAGCTCGCGCGCATCCGCTACCGCACCGCCGGCGACTTCACCTCGCCGATGGTGATCCGCGCGCCTTGCGGCGGCGGCATCCGCGGCGGACAGACGCATTCGCAGAGTCCCGAGGCGATCTTCACGCACATCTGCGGCGTGAAGGTCGTCATGCCGTCGAATCCCTACGACGCCAAGGGCCTGCTGATCGCCGCCATCGAGCACGACGACCCGATCGTGTTCTTCGAGCCCAAGCGCATCTACAACGGTCCGTTCGACGGCGACCCCAACAAGCCGGCGGTGCCGTGGAGCACGCACCCGAAGGGCGACGTACCCGAGGGGCACTACCGGGTGCCGATCGGCAAGTGCGACCTGGTGCGCGAGGGATCGCAGGTCACGATCGTCACCTACGGCACCATGGTGCACGTGTGCGAGGCGGCCGCGAAGAAGCTCGGCGTGGATGCCGAGATCATCGACGTGCGCACCATGTCACCGCTCGACCTCGATCCGATCTGCTCGTCGGTCAAGAAGACCGGCCGCTGCGTGGTGGCGCACGAGGCCACGCGCTTCAGCGGCTTCGGCGCGGAGCTGTCCGCCAGCATCCAGGAGGAGTGCTTCTGGTATCTCGAGGCGCCCATCCAGCGCGTCGCCGGCTGGGACACGCCGTACCCGCACGCCTTCGAATGGGAGTATTTTCCCGGCCAGGCTCGCGTGGCGCTCGCGCTGCGGGCGGCCCTCGGGGAGTCATGACATGAGCCGCTACGTATTCAAGATGCCCGACCTCGGTGAAGGCACGGTGTCCGCCGAGGTGGTCGCGTGGCACGTGAAGCCCGGGGATCTGGTGCAGGAAGACCAGGTCATGTGCGAAGTCATGACCGAGAAGGCGGCGGTGGAAGTGCCGGCGCCCGTGACCGGCCGCGTGCTCTCGGTGGCGGGCCAGCCCGGCGACATGGTGGCCGTGGGTTCGGAGCTGGTGGTGTTCGACACCGATGCGACCTCGGCCGCCTCGGGCGATGCGCCGGTGGCGCGCGCCCCGGCGCCGCCGCCGGAAGTGCCCCTGACGCCGCAGCCCAAGTCACGCGAAGCGACGCCCGCGCCGGCGCCCGCCGCGACCAACGGCACCGGCACGCACAAGGCGGCGCGCGTCATGGCGTCGCCCGCCTCGCGCCGCCGCGCCGCCGAGGCCGGGCTCGATCTGACTACCGTGACGGGCACCGGCATCGCCGGGCGCATCGAACCGGGCGACATCGACTCGGCGCTGGCCGCAGGCGCCGCGCGCGGCGCGCCGCCCTCGATGAATGCGCGCGCCAATGCCACGCGCGATGCGCGCAACGGCACCGAGGAGGTGAAGATCATCGGCCTGCGGCGCGTGATCGCCGAGCGCCTGACCGAATCGGCGCGCAGCATCCCGCAGTACTCCTACGTGGAAGAGGTCGACCTCACGCGCCTCGAGGCGCTGCGCAAGCATCTCAACGATCGTCGCCCGCCGGCCGCGCCACCGCTGACATTCCTGCCGTTCATCGTCGCCGCCCTGACTCGCGTGCTGGAGAAGTTTCCCCAGTGCAACGCGCTGTACGACTCGGCGCGCGGCGTGCTGGTGAAGCACAAGGCCGTGCACGTCGGCATCGCCACGCAGACGCCGCAGGGGCTGAAAGTCCCGGTGGTGCGCAACGCCGAGTCGCGCGCGCTGCACGACCTGGCCGCGGAGATCCGTCGCGTGTCCGAGGCCGCGCGCGCCAACAAGTCGCCGCGCGAAGAACTCACCGGCTCGACCATCACCGTCACCAGCCTCGGCAAGCTGGGTGGCATCGCCTCGACGCCCATGATCAACATGCCCGAGGTGTCCATCATCGGCATCAACAAGGCCATCGAGCGCGCCGTGGTGGTCGACGGCCAGATCACGGTGCGCCTCATGATGAATCTCTCCTCGTCGTTCGATCATCGCTTCGTCGACGGCTACGACTGCGCGCTGATGATCCAGGCGCTGAAGGACCTGCTGGAGCAACCGGCGACGATTTTCATAGACTGATGCGCCGCGTGCCGATTCGACGCATTCTCGTGGTCGCCCTGCTCGCCAGCGCATGCGCGACCGCGACGGCAGGTGGGTTCAGGCTGTTCTACGACGACGGCTACAACGACCAGTACGATTCGAGCGCGGCACTGTTCAAGCGCAAGAATTGCCGGGGAGGAAACGACCTGGCCAGCTTTTCCCTGGACTCGAAAGCCATCAAGCGGCTCAAGCGGAAGATCCGGCAAGTGCATTTCTTCAAGTTGCCCGACCGGATCGACCCGAATTCCGACGGAGAGACCATCACGATCTGCGGCCCTTGCGGTGAGAGCCGGCTCACCGTCGAAACGGGTTTCAAATCCAGGACGATCGAGTGGGAGTGCAACTGCGCGACTCGCGGCGACCCCGATGAACTGGCTCCGCTCTTGAAAGAGCTGCGGGAAATCCTCTACTCGGCGCCGGCCATCGCCGGTCTTCCCGAATCCGCCTGCTACTACTACTGAAGGCCGCGGCCAGTGCCGCGCAGCGACTGGCTGGTTGCGGTCGAATCCGGGACGAACCCGGCAGGCATTCCACGACCGCGTTGAAACCGAATCCGTCTCACGCGCGTCCTACAAAAAAATGTGCGTCCGTTCCGCCTGCGTTCAGTCAGGAGCTGGAAAATCGTCGCCACACCGGGAAACCCATGCACCGCCACCGCGCCAACGAGAAACGCTGCCTCTACTGCCACGTCGTGCAGCTGGTCAGCATTGGCGATCCGCCGCCCGTCAAGCGCTGGAAGCGGCCCTTGCTGCTCGTGGCGGGCGTGGCGCTCACCGCCTGCACGGTGATGGCGCTGCAATTCGCCTGGGAACGCGCCGGCGCGAGCTTCTTCGCCGCGATGTCGGTGCTGATCATGATGATGGCGCTGCTGGGCGTCGCGATTTCCTTCCGCGGCTGCGACGTGTGCGTGGCGCGGTTCCTGGGGAAGACGCTGTGAACGAACGCCCCGCACCCGCCCGCCTGCATTCGCTGTGCGGCACCGCGCGCCGCATGAAACAGAAGAACCAGCAGAAGCTGCAGCGTTCGCACAACAAGATCCCGTGCCGCCCGTCCGGCATCTGGGCCTGCATCGGCGCGGGGGATCGTTCGCGCCGCCTCGCTTCGGACCGCTCACCCCGCCAGGACTCACCCGTCTAAGGCACCTTGGCGGCGGTGTCGCCACCGCAGGCCTTCATCTCCGATCCTTCGATGGGCACGCGTTCGTGGTTGCCCGTTTCCGTGGCGCGGATTTCCGTGAGCCGGAGGAAGCAGCCGCCCTTCATACCCGGGTCGATGGTGGCTTCGTACATCGCGCCGGCGCGCGGCGTGAACTTCGCGTCGAAGCGGCAGCTGGTGCCGTAGACCGTGTACGGAAGACCTGCCGCGGCGAGAACCCCCGCGCCCAACGACGCCTCGACCAGCTCGCCGCCCAGGTGGATGACGAACGGCTGGTCGGCCGGGATCGCGACCTCGGTCATGCGCGGACTCTTGCGCCAGTTCGAGTAGTCGAGCTCCATCGGGATTCCCAGCAGCTGCGGCTTCGGGCATTTCCACATGCCGCAATCCAGTGCCAGCCAGGGCTTGCCCGCCGGCGTGGCGCAGTTTGGTGCGTCGACTCTCCAGACGCCGAAACCTTTGAGGAACAGTCCGGCGATACGGATGCGCGCTTCGTTCGTGGGCGCCGGTGGATCGCCGGCACGGGCAACGGCGCAAGCGGCGAGCAGGCAGGCGAGCGCGGCGGACTTTTTCATGCGCGCATCGTACTCCAAAGATGGTTTGACGCCCCGATGGGCCCGGTACAGTCTCTGCGCTCATGAAGAAGCTGCTCTGCCTGTTCGCCGTCGCGTCCTTCACCGCCGCCGCGCTGGCCGCGGAACCCGCCGCCGGCGACTGGCCTAACTACGGACGCACGCCGGGCGGCGAACGCCATTCGCCGCTGGACCAGATCAACCGCGGCAACGTCGCGAAGCTGGCGCTGGCCTGGGAGTTCCGTACCGGCGAGGCGGGCGAGCAGACCGGCAATCCCACCGCGCTCGAGACCACGCCGCTCGCGGTCGACGGCGCGCTCTACGTGTCGACGCCGCTCGGCAAGGTCGTGGCGCTCGACCCGGTCACCGGCAAGCCGCGCTGGGCGCGCGACCTCGCGGTGTCGCGCCAGCGCGGCTTCGGCGACTGGGTGACGCGCGGCGTCTCCTTCTGGCGCGACGAACAGGCGAAGGACGACACCGAGTGCGCGCAGCGCATCGTCGTCGCGACCATCGATGCGCGCCTGGTGGCGCTGGACGCGCGCGATGGACACCTCTGCGGGAAGTTCGGCCGCGACGGCGTGGTGGACCTGGTGGCCACGCTGCGCAACAAGCAGTCCTACGGCGACGAGTACGAACAGACCTCGCCCCCGGCCATCATCGACGACCTCATCGTCGTCGGCTCGGCCATCGCCGACAACAACTCGACGGTCGGCGCGAGCGGCGAAGTGCGCGCCTTCGATGCGCGCACGGGCGCGCTGCGCTGGACCTGGAACCCGGTGCCACAGGATCCGAAAGATCCGGCCTTCGCCAGCTGGCAGGGCGCCGCCGGCACTCGCAGCGGCGGTGCCAACACCTGGTCCATCATCGCCGCCGATCCCAAACGCGGTCTCGTGTTCCTGCCGACCACGAGTCCCGCGGTCGACTACTACGGCGTCACCCGGCTCGGTGACAACCACTACGCGAATTCGCTGGTGGCGCTCGAAGCCGCGACCGGGAAGCTCGCGTGGCATTTCCAGACCGTGCACCACGACCTGTGGGACTACGACAATGCCGCGCCACCGGCCCTGATCACGCTGCCCGACGGGCGCGACGCGGTGGTCCAGGGCACCAAGACCGCGCAGCTGTTCGTGCTGGATCGCTCCACCGGCAAACCGCTGTTCCCGGTGACCGAAGTCCCGGTGCCGAAGAGCGACGTGCCCGGCGAGGTCACTTCGCCGACGCAGCCGCTGTCCGTGCTGTCGGTGGGCTTTCGCACTTTCTCCGAGAAGGACGTCTGGGGCGCGACGCCCGAGGATCTTGCCGAATGCCGCGCGCGTTTCGCCACGCTGCGCTACGACGGCCCGTTCACGCCGCCTTCCGAGCGCGGCACCGTCATGCTGCCTGCCAACATCGGCGGCGTGCACTGGGGCGGCGTCGCGTACGACCCGGTGCACGGCATCCTGGTGGTCCCCGACAATCGCCTCGCGGCCGTGGTCACGCTGATCCCGCGCGGGAAGTGGGCCACGATGAAGGAGAAGCTCACGCCGGGCGAGCGCGTCGGCAAGGAATTCACCGACATGCAGGGGACGCCGTACATCATGCAGCGCGAGACCTGGCTGTCCAGCCGGCGCTCGCCCTGCACCGCGCCGCCGTTCGGTACCTTGAGCGGGATCAGCCTGTATACCGGCGTGACCGTCTGGCAGGTGCCGCTCGGCACCGGCGAAGGACTCGACCGCATCGGCATCCCGAAGCTGCCCGAAGGCAGCGGCATGGCCAACCTCGGCGGTCCGATCACCACGGCGGGTGGTTTGGTGTTCATCGGCGCCACCCTGGACGCGGGGTTCCGTGCGTTTGATGTCGAGACGGGTCGCGAACTCTGGAAGTACAAGCTGCCCGCGGGAGGCAAGGCCACGCCCATGACGTACCTGGGAGCGGACGGCCGCCAGTACGTGGTCATCTCGGCGGGTGGCGATGGCAAGGCGTGGGGAAAAGCGGACTCGATCATGGCGTTCGCGCTTCCCAGGGAGTAAACCTGGGAACATAGTCGACGACACGGAAAGCGCGCAGCGGGGGCCACCGGGCATGTCGCACACATTCGTGATCCGTTTCGAACGCGCCGCCGGGCTCGCCGGGCTGCTGGCCGCGCCCGGGAATTCCTTTCGCTGGAAGGGCGCTGGTACGCTGCGCATCGATCGCGAAGGCATCCGCTTCGCGGTGAAACGCGGACTGCTGTGGCTGTTTCCGCTCGAACGCCGCATCGCGGCCGCGAACCTGGAAGAGGTGTACCGCGAGGGCGACGCGCTGCGGCTCACCTTCGCCGATGCGGATTCCCCGCGCGCCACCGTGGCCTGCTGGGCCGAGGACGCTGACACCGCCGGCAGGATCGTCGAACTGCTGCCGACGCGGCGCACCGTCGAGCTGGAGCACAGCACGCGCGCGGTGCAGTCACCGCGGACGCGCTACGACCGGCGCGCGCTGCTGCTGTTGCTGGTGCTCGCGACCGGAGCGGTGGCGGCGGCGTGGTGGCTGAAAGGGCGCGTCACGCCCGTGTCCGTGCCCGTTGCCGCGCCCAACCTCGTGGATACCGAGTTCGCGCCGCCCGCGGTTGCGCCACCGTCCGACGGCATCCGGCCGCTCGCGCGCTACGGCGCGGGTTACGCGGTCGCCAGCCGGCAGGTGGAACTGTTCGACAAGGAAGCCGCGGCGCTGCTGGCCGAGTACCGCGTCAATCGCGAGATGCTGGAAACCGGCGCGATGGGCTGGGAGATGTTCGCCGAGCGCCTCGGACTGCTCGAAGCACGCTGGTGGATGGTCTCGTACCGGATCCTGGAAGACAGCGAGTTCGCGACCCAGGAGCTGGCGGATGTGCGCGCCACGCTGCTGGCCTCGGCGCGCGAGTGGCGCGCCTTCCTCGAGCAGTACGCGCAAGGTCTGCAGGAAGCGAACCCCAAGATGGTCTACCAGTCCTTCGACGAACTGGATCGCGCCGAAAAACTCCAGGCGCGCGCGCACCGTTACCTGCAGTGACCGACGGGCGGGTGGGACCTACATCCGCTCGAGTTCGTCCACGGTCTTCGGCCAATCGCTCTTGAGCAGCCGCGACAGCGCGCGATCCGCGAGTAGTTTGCCGCCGGTCTGGCAACGCGGGCAGTAGTTGGTCTCGTTGTCGGCGTAACGGATGCGCTGCACCGCCGTGCCACACACCGGGCAGGGCAGCCCGTAGCGGCCGTGCACCGCCATGTCGGGGTGGAACGCCGTGACCTTCTCCGGAAATTCACCGTGTGCAGCGGCGCGCAGCCGCGCGGTCCATTCGGGCAGCACGCTGCGGATCGCGTCGTACAGCCGGCGCAGCGCCGGCTCGTCGAGCTTCTGCGTGAGCGCCACCGGCGAGAGCCCCGCTCGGTGCAGGATCTCGTCGGAGTACGCGTTGCCGATGCCGCTGAACGTGCGGGGCGCGGTGAGCGCGCGCTTCAGCGTGTGATTGCCGGCCGTGAGGCGCGCGCGAAATTCCTCGAACGGCGCGTCCAGCACTTCGAGGCCGCCCGGATCGTGCGCCGCCAGCGCGGCGCTGCTGCCGAACACGTGCAGCGACGCGCGGCGCTTCGTGCCCGCCTCGGTCAGGGTGAGGGTGCCGCTCTCGAAGGTGAACGCCGCCAGCGCCGCGCGAGGACTGGCGCGCTTGCCGGCCGCGAACCAGTGCAGGCGGCCGGCGATCATCAGGTGCAGCACCAGCCAGGCGTCGCCTTCGAAGCCGATGGCGATGCGCTTGCCGACACGGCGCAACGCGACGACCTTCCGGCCGTAGAGCGAGGAGAGGGGCGGGTCGACGGTGCGCAGCAGGAAGGGATGCGCGATTTTCGCCGTCTCGAGCTTTCTGCCGGCCAGCCGCGCTTCGAGCGCTTCCATGTAGACCGTGATGTCCGGCAGCTCGGGCAAGCGCTGGCAGCCTATCTCGGGCCGCTCGGAACGGGCTCGCGCATCAGCACCAGCTCTTCAGCGGCGGTCGGATGCAGCGCCACGGTGCTGTCCCACTGCTTCTTGGTGAGCCCGGCCTTGACCGCGACTGCGGCGAGTTGCGCCATTTCCGGCGCGTCTTCACCCGCGATGTGCACGCCCAGCAACGTACCCGAGGCGCGATCCACCACGAGCTTCATCAGCGTGCGCTCCTGGTTGCCGGACAGCATGTTGCGCATGGGACGGAAGTTGGTGCGGTAAACGTCGACCTCGCCGTGCGAGTGGCGCGCGTCGCCTTCGCCGAGCCCGACGGTGCCGATCGGCGGGCGGCTGAACACGGCGCTGGGCACGCTGCGATGATCGACGGGCGTGGGCTGGTTCCGGTAGACGGTGTCGGCGAACGCATGCCCGTCGCGGATCGCGACCGGCGTGAGGTTCACGCGGTTGGTCACGTCACCGATGGCGTACACCGACGGCACGCTGCTCTGCGAGTACTCGTCGACCACCACGGCGCCGTACTGGTCGACCTGCACGCCGGCGCGCTCGAGGCCGAGGCCGCGCGTGTTCGGATGGCGGCCGATGGCCAGCATCACCTGGTCGGTGTCGACGTGCTCGCCGGTAGATAGTGTCACGCGCAGCGATTCGCCGCTGCGCTCGATCCTGGTCAGCGTGGTCTTCATCGTGAGCCGGATGCCGAGGCGCTCGGTCTCGATGTGGATGTGCGCGCGCAGGTCGTCGTCGAAGCCGCGCAGCATGCGGTCGCCGCGGTGCACGACGCGGGTCTCGACGCCCAGGCCGTGAAAGATATTGGCGAACTCGAGCGCCACGTAGCCGCCGCCGACGATCAGGATGCGCTTCGGGAGCTTCGGCAGCAGGAAGGCTTCGTTCGAGGTGATGGCGTGCTCGAGCCCGGGCAGGCCTTCGAGTAGTTGGGGCGCGCCGCCGGTGGCGATGAGGATGCGCCCGGCGGTGAGCTCGCTGCCCGACTTGCGCAGCTTCACGGTGTGCGCGTCGACCAGCTCGGCGCGCTCCTCGAACGCGGTGACGCCGGCCTTCAGCAGGTTCGAGGTGTAGATCCCCGAGAGCCGCGTGACTTCCTTCTGCACGTTGTCGCGCAGCGTGGCCCAGTCGAACGTGGCGCCACCCACCGTCCAGCCGTAGGCGGGCGCGTCGCGGAACTGCTGCGAGAATTCCGCGCCGTACACCAGGAGCTTCTTGGGCACGCAGCCGCGGATCACGCAGGTGCCGCCGATGCGGTATTCCTCGGCGATGGCGACGCGCGCGCCGGCCTGCGAGGCGATGCGCGCGGCGCGCACGCCGCCCGATCCGGCGCCGATGACGAACAGGTCGTAGTCGTGCTTCATGGCACGATGGTAGCGGGTCCGGGGCCGCAGGCTCGACTTCGGGTACGCCGGGCCGGCTGCTGCGCAACAAGTCGACCGCTCCGATTCCTCGCCGCGCCGCCTTTCTGCTAATAAGATCCCCACCCCATCGCCCACGGGTGTACGCGTGCAGACCTTCAAGGCATTCCGGATCCACGAGGTCGGCGGCAAGGTCAGGCCGCGCTTCGACGACATCAGGCTGGAGCAACTCTCGCCGGGCGAAGTGGTCATCGACGTCCACTACTCCGACATCAACTACAAGGACGCGCTCGCCGCCACCGGCGCGGGCAAGATCCTGCGGAAGTATCCGCTGGTCGGCGGCATCGACCTGGCGGGCGTGGTGCGCAGTTCCGAGGATGCGCGCTTCCGCAGCGGTGACGCGGTACTGGTGACCGGTTGCGGGCTGTCCGAAACCGTCGACGGTGGCTACGCCGAGCAGGCCAGGGTCAAGGCGGACTCGGTGATCCCCATGCCGCCCGGGCTCGACGCCTTCCATGCCATGGCGCTCGGTACCGCGGGTTTCACCGCCGCGCTCGCCATCCATCGCATGGAGCGCAACGGCCAGGCGCCGGCGCGCGGACCGGTGGTGGTCACGGGAGCCAGCGGCGGCGTGGGCAGCATTGCGATCGACATGCTGGCGGCGCGCGGCTACGAGGTCGTCGCGGTTTCGGGCAAGCCGGGCGCGGTGGAATACCTGAAGGCGCTGGGTGCCGCGCGCGTGGTGTCGCGCCAGGAGCTCGGGCTCGGGTCGCGTCCGCTCGAGGCGGTGCGTTTCGCCGGCGCCATCGACAGCGTCGGCGGCGAAATGCTCGCCGGGCTCACGCGGCACATGGATTTCTGGGGGAATATCGCGAGCGTAGGCCTCGCCGGTGGCGCGGAGCTCAAGACCACGGTGATGCCTTTCATCCTGCGCGGCGTGAACCTGCTGGGCATCAATTCCTCGGCCACGCCGCGCCCCGAGCGCCTCGAGGTCTGGCAGCGCATCGCCACGGACCTGAAGCCAAGGCACCTCGAGCGCATCGTGAGCCGCACATTGGCGCTCATGGAAATCCCGGACGCGTTCCAGGCCTACATCGATGGCAACGTTGTCGGCCGCACGGTCGTAAAGATCGGCGCAGCGCCGTAAACTGCGCGGCATCATGACTTCTTCGACTCCCGCGCCGCTCACCGCGGGCGCGAAATTCCGCGCCGCGCTGGCCGCGGAGAAACCCCTGCAGGTGGTCGGCGCCATCAACGCCTACGCGGCGCGCATGGCCGAGGCCACGGGCTTCCGCGCCCTCTATCTATCCGGCGGCGGCGTGGCCGCGAACTCGCTCGGCCTGCCGGACCTCGGCATCAGCAGCATGGACGACGTGCTGATCGACATCCGGCGCATCACCGAGGCGAGCAGCCTGCCGTTGCTGGTCGACGCCGACACCGGGTGGGGCGGCGCCTTCAACATCGCGCGCACGGTGCGTTCGTTCATCAAGGGCGGCGCCGCGGGCCTGCACATCGAGGACCAGGTGCAGGCCAAGCGTTGCGGCCATCGGCCCGGCAAGGAAGTGGTGAGCCGCGAGGAGATGGTGGATCGCATCAAGGCGGCGGTGGATGCGCGCCACGACGCGAGCTTCGTCATCATGGCGCGCAGCGATGCGCTCGCCAGCCACGGTCTCGACGAGATGATCGCGCGGCTCGTGGCCTGCGTCGAAGCCGGCGCCGACGCGGTGTTCCCCGAGGCCATCACCGACCTCGCGATGTACCGCAGGGTGCGCGAGGCGGTGCGCGTGCCGGTGCTGGCCAACATCACCGAGTTCGGCAGGACTCCTTTATATACGCGCGACGAGCTGGGCGGCGCCGGCGTGGACATCGTGCTGCATTGCTGCTCGGCGTACCGCGCCATGAACCTCGCGGCGCTCAAGGTCTACGAGGCCATCCGGCGCGATGGCACGCAGAAGAACGTGCTCGCGGCGATGCAGACCCGCGACGAGCTGTACAAGTACCTCGACTACCATGCCTACGAGCGCAAGCTCGACGCGTTGTTCGCCTCGGAAAAGAAGCCCGAATGAACGCGCCCGAGCAAGCTCCCAGGCCGAAGAAATCCGTGGCGCTGTCCGGCGTCACCGCCGGCAACACCGCCCTCAGCACGGTCGGCCGCGACGGCAACGACCTGCACTACCGCGGCTACGACATCATCGAGATCGCCGAGGCCTGCGAGTTCGAGGA
>DASSRK010000056.1:0-6681 GCA_035701825.1 Steroidobacteraceae bacterium | reverse complement strand
CGGCCATGACATCTTCGGCGCCGGCACCTTCGATCGGCCGTGGAACGCGGGCGCGATGGACCAGGCCGCCGCCTGGGCCAAGATGGATGCCGCGTTCGACTTCTTCACGCGCCTCGGCACGCCGTTCTATTGCTTCCATGATGTCGACGCCATGCCGACGGCCGCGAACATCAAGGAGCACGTCGAGAACCTGGCGAAGACCGTCGACCGCCTGGAGAAGAAGCAGAACGAAACCGGCGTCAAACTACTCTGGGGCACGGCCAACCTGTTCTCGCATCCGCGCTTCATGGGCGGTGCTTCGACCAACCCCGACCCGGAAGTGTGGGCCTTCGCCGCGACCCAGGTGCGTCATTGCATGGACGCCACCAAGCGCCTCGGCGGTGCCAACTACGTGCTGTGGGGTGGCCGTGAAGGCTACGACACGCTGCTGAATACTTCTCTCAAAAGAGAGCTGGCGAACTTCGGCCGCTTCCTGCAGCTGGTGGTGGAGCACAAGCACAAGATCGGCTTCAAGGGCACGATCCTCATCGAGCCCAAGCCGCACGAGCCCACCAAGCACCAGTACGACTTCGACACCGCGACCGTGTACGGCTTCCTCAAGAAGAACGGCCTCGAGAACGAAGTGAAGGTGAACATCGAAGCCAACCACGCGACGCTCGCGGGCCACAGCTTCGACCATGAGATCGCGATGGCCGACGCGCTCGGCATCTTCGGCTCGATCGACATCAACCGCGGCGATCCGCAGAACGGCTGGGACACCGACCAGTTCCACAACGATCCGCTCGACATGACGCTGGCCATGTACCGTATCCTGAAGGCCGGCGGTTTCACCACCGGCGGCTTCAACTTCGACGCCAAGGTGCGTCGCCAGTCGATCGACCCGGCCGACATGTTCTACGGCCACGTCGGCGGCCTCGACCTGCTGGCGCGCACGCTGCTGTCCGCGGCGGCGCTCATCGAGCACGGCGGCATCGACAAGTTCGTCGAGCAGCGCTACGCCAAGTGGGACGGCGAGCTGGGCAAGAAGATCCACGCGCCGGGCGCCTCGCTCGTGTCTATCTCCGACGAGGCCGTGGCCAAGGGCATCAACCCGAAGCCGCAGTCGGGTCGCCAGGAGATGCTCGAGAACCTGGTGAACCGCTTCGTGTGAACGACTCGCGATCCAGGCTCGCGTTTTCTGGAACAGCAGGCGGATCCCCGGCGTGAGCCGGGAATCCGCCTTTTCTTTGGTTCGCAATCGAGGAAGGAACGCTCATGCGATCACGGCCCAGCTTTCGTTCGATCGGTTTTGGCTTCGCCATTGCCGGTGCCGCATGGGCGGCGTTCGCAGCCGCGCCTGCATCCAAGGTGCTCAGGCTCGGTGACGCCACGATTGCCATCGCGTGGGACCAGACCTGGGTGGAGGGCGCGCCTGGCGCCGACGTGCCGCAGAACGCGGGCGGGTTCCATGCGCCCGATCCATTGCACATGTCGGTGATGTTGACCGCTCATGCGCCTCCGGGCACCGAGGGTATCGACGAGGCCATGCGTACCATGGTCGAGGCGAACGCGAAGGAGACGCTGTCCTCCGCCGTTGAAACCGATCTGCCGGTCGAGGCCTTCAAGAACGGCGATACACACGGCTACCAGTTCTGCGCCACCGACAAGGCGCCCAAGCCCGACGAGTGGAAGTACATCTGCCAGGGCATGGCGTCCGTGGGCAGCTGGGTGGTCGGGTATACCGTCCTGTACAACGATCCGGGCAAGGCGACGGCCATGAAGGCGGTCAAGGCACTCCAGGCCATGCAGGCCAGTACGGGCGCCTGAGCGGCGAGACTCTACTACTCGACGATCCAGGGGCGCGTGGCCTTGCGCTCGCACAGCAGTTGCCGGCAGCTCGCGCGCTCGTCCCGCAGGCGCGCTTCGTGCCGCGAAGTCCATGGCAGGTAACAGGCCGCGGCCACGACGATGGCCGCGCCGTAGAACAACACGAGGTCGCGCGATGCGATCAGCCCCGTGGCTTCGCAAATGCCGAGCACCGCGGCATAGGACGCGCCCACGTAGATGTGCGCGCGCGCCAGCTGGACGGCGCGCAGCGACTGGTCGAGGCGTTGCAGTCGTTCCATGAGCTCGAATGGCGAGCTGCCTTCATCCGCCATCCCGGTGAGGTTGCGGGAGAGAACCGCGGCCACGGCGAGCGCAGGCGCCGCGAGCAGCAGGATCACCGCGGCCGCACCGTGGCGGAAGGAATCGAGGTTCCACGCCTGGAAACCAAGCCACGCGCCGGCGGCCATGGCCGAAGCCGCGACCAGCAGCGCGATCAACGCTCCCGCCGCCCGTACGTCGATAGCCTGTGACCTGATGATTCCGGCGTTCATGGTTGGATGAACGCATGTCCCCGGGTCGTCGGGTTTTCCCGCACTGCATACATACGTATGCATGGCGCGAAGCCCGGCGCCTCTGCAGTAGAGTTCGCCGACTCAACGCACGGGTGGGGCGATGCGCATCATTTTCGCGTGGCTGGTTTCATGGGCCGTCTCGATCACGGCCGTTGCGGCGCCTTCGGACTACCGTGAACGGCTGCCCGAAGACGAAATCGTGTACTTCGTGCTGCCCGACCGCTTCGAGAACGGCGATCGCGCCAACGATCGCGGCGGGCTCGACGGCGATCGCCTGACTACCGGCTTCGATCCCACGAGCAAGGGTTTCTACCACGGCGGGGACCTCAAGGGACTGACGGCGCGACTCGACTACATCCAGGGTCTCGGCGCCACCGCGATCTGGCTCGGCCCCATCTACAAGAACAAGCCGGTACAGGGCGGGCCGGGGCAGGAATCCGCCGGCTACCACGGCTACTGGATCACCGACTTCACGCGCGTCGATCCGCATTTCGGCAGCGACGCCGACCTGCGCGCCTTCGTCGCGGCCGCGCACGGCCGCGGCATGAAGGTGTACCTCGACATCATCACCAATCACACGGCCGACGTGATCCAGTACCGCGAGTGCCCGAACAGCGCCTGCGCGTACCGCTCGCGGGCCGAGTACCCCTACACGCGGCGCGGCGGCCCGACGGGCGCGCCGATCAATGGCGGCTTCGCCGGCGACGATGTGCGCACCGAGGCCAACTTCGCGAAGCTCACCGACCCCACTTTCGCCTACACACCGTTCGTGCCGCCGGCCGAGGCCAGCGTGAAGGTGCCGGCGTGGCTGAATTCGCCTATCTACTATCACAACCGCGGCAACTCGGACTTCTGGGGCGAGAGCTCGCTGTTCGGTGATTTCGTCGGGCTCGACGACCTGGCCACCGAGAACCCGCGGGTGTTGCGGGGTTTCATCGACATCTACGGCGACTGGATCGAACGGCTGCGCATCGACGGCTTCCGGATCGACACGGCGCGGCACGTGAACCCGGAATTCTGGCGCGCCTTCGTGCCGGCGATGCTCAAGCGCGCACGCGACAACGGCATCCCGAATTTCCACATCTTCGGCGAAGTGGCCGCCGAGGGCGTCGACGTGGCGCAGCTCGCGCGCCACACCCGCGACGACAGGCTGCCCTCGGTGCTCGATTTCGGTTTCGCCGGGGCCATGAGCCAGGTGCTGAGCGGCAGGTCCGGCACCGACCTGCTGGCGCGGCTGTACGCCGACGACGTGCTGTACGAGGGCGGGGCGCCCGCGGCGCTGCGCCTGCCCACCTTCACGGGCAACCACGACTTCGGGCGCTTTGCCTATCTATTGCGCACCGCGCTGCCGGATGCCGGCAACGACGAACTGCTGAAGCGCGTGATGCTGTCGAACGCCATGCTGTTCACGCTGCGCGGCGTGCCAGTGGTCTACTACGGCGACGAGCAGGGGTTCATCGGCCACGGCAACGACCAGGCCGCGCGCCAGGACATGTTCGCGAGCCAGGTGGCGAGCTACAACGACCAGCCGCTGCTCGGCACCGATTCGAGCACGGCGGTCGAGAATTTCAACGCGCTGCACCCGATCTACAAGGACATCGCGACCCTGTCCTCGCTGCGCAAGCAGTACCCGGCGCTGCGCCGCGGACGCCAGGTGTTGCGCGCCCAGTCGCGCGAGCCCGGGCTGTTCGCGGTTTCGCGCATCGGCAATGATGGCCGTGAGATCCTGCTGGCCTTCAACACCTCGCCGAATCCCATCGCGGCGCGCGTGCAGGTGGAGGCCGGGACGCAGGCGTTCACCAGCCTGCGCGGTGGCTGCGACGCGGCCGTCGTGCCCGGCAGCGCCAAGGTCGAACTACCCGCGTTTGGTTACGCGATCTGCCTCGGAGGGGCGGCGCAATGATCCGAAGACAGGTTGCACCTTTTCTGCTGGCGTTGTCGCTGGCCTGCGTGTCCGCCGGCGTGCCCGCGGCCACCGATCCCACCGTGACTTCGCCCTCCGGCAATCTCGCCGTGACCGTGCGGGTCGACAACGACGGGCGACCGGAATACCGCATCGATCGCAACCAGCGTCCACTCGTGGAGTGGTCGCGGCTGGGGTTCATCCTCGCCGATGCGCGCAAGCTCGAGCGCAACTTCCGGGTCACCGGCTCGACGCAGCGCGCGTTCGACGACACCTGGGAGCAGCCCTGGGGCGAACGTCGCTACGTGCGCGACCACGGCAAGGAGATGCGCGTGCAGCTGCACGATGCCGATGGGCGCGACCTGTGGGTGGTGTTCCGCGTGTTCGACGACGGCGTGGGATTCCGTTACGAATTCCCCGACCAGGCTGCGCTGCGCGAGGTCAACATCGTGGACGAACTCACCGAGTTCACGATCGCCGAGCCCGCGACCGCCTGGTGGATCCCGGGCGGCGAGTGGAATCGCTATGAATACCTGTACAACCGCACGCCGCTCACCGAGCTCTCGCAGGCGCACACGCCGGTCACGCTCAAGCTGGCGAGCGGCGTGCACGTCGCGATCCACGAAGCGGCGCTGGTCGATTACGCCGGCATGTGGCTGCGACGCGTAACCGGGCAGCGCCTGAAGGCGGTGCTGTCGCCGTCGTCGTCGGGCCCCAGGGTGCATCGCACCGCGCCGTTCACCACGCCGTGGCGCACGCTGCAGATCGCCGACGATGCGCCCGGGCTCTACATGTCCGACCTGGTCCTGAATCTCAACGAGCCCAACAAGCTCGGCGACGTCTCGTGGGTGCACCCCTTCAAGTACGTCGGCATCTGGTGGGGCATGCATCTCGGCCTCAACACCTGGGCCTCCGGCCCGAAGCACGGCGCCACCACCGCCGAGACGAGGCGCTACATCGACTTCGCCGCCGCCAACGGCTTTCGCGGCGTGCTGGTCGAGGGCTGGAACAAGGGCTGGGACGGGGACTGGTTCGCGCGCGGCGACAGCTTCAGTTTTACCGAGCCCTATCCGGACTTCGATCTCGTGGGGCTGGCGGCGTACGCGAAGAAGAAGGGTGTGCGCCTCATCGGCCACCACGAGACCTCGGCGAACATCGCCCACTACGAGAAGCAGCTCGGCGCGGCACTCGACCTGTACCAGAAGCTGGGCATCGACGCGGTCAAGACCGGCTATGTGGCGGATGCCGGCGGTGTGCAGGCACTGGGTCCGGACGGCCAGATCCATTTCGAATGGCACGACGGGCAGATCCAGTCGCGCCATCACTTGCTCGTGGTGACGGAAGCGGCGAAGCGCCACATCGCGGTCAACGCCCACGAGCCCATCAAGGACACGGGCCTGCGTCGCACCTATCCGAACTGGGTATCGCGCGAGGGCGCGCGCGGGATGGAGTACAACGCCTGGGGCGACCCGGTGAATCCGCCCGAGCACGAATGCAACCTGGTGTTCACGCGCATGCTCGGCGGTCCGATGGACTTCACGCCGGGCGTGCTGAGCCTCACGGGCGCGGGCGGCCGGCGCATCCAGTCGACCATCGGCAAGCAGCTCGCGCTTTACGTGGTGCTGTACAGCCCGATCCAGATGGCGGCGGACCTGCCCGAGAACTATGCGAAGTTCCCGAAGCCGTTCCAGTTCATCAAGAACGTGCCGGTGGACTGGGCCGAGACCCGCGTATTGAACGGCGAGGTCGGCGACTACGTGACCATGGCGCGCAAGGACCGCCATGGCGAGGACTGGTACCTGGGCGCGATCACGGACGAGTCGCCGCGTTCGCTGCGGGTGCCGCTGGACTTCCTCGACCCGAAGCGCAGGTACTGGGCGACTATCTACCGCGACGGCAAGGATGCCGGTTACCAGGGCAATCCGGCCTCGGTGGAGATCGAGACGCGCCGCGTGTCGAGCGCCGACACGATGACACTCGAGCTCGCGCCGGGCGGCGGCCAGGCGGTGCGCTTCTCCGTGACGAAGCCCAGGGGCGCGAAATGAACGCGGCCGTGATGTCCGCGGCGGACCGGCCGCGCCGGTCGTTCCTGCAGATCTGGAACATGTGCTTCGGGTTCCTCGGGATCCAGTTCGGCTTCGCGCTGCAGAACGCCAACGTCAGCCGCATCTTCCAGACGCTGGGCGCGGAGGTCGACCAGATCGCGGGGCTGTGGATCGCGGCGCCACTCACGGGGCTGCTGGTGCAACCCGTCATCGGTTACCTGTCCGATCGCACCTGGAATGGGCTCGGTCGCCGGCGCCCGTATTTCCTCGCGGGCGCGCTGCTCGCATCACTGGCGCTGTTCGTCATGCCGCATTCGCCCACGTTGTGGGTGGCGGCCGGGATGCTGTGGGTGCT
>DASSRK010000055.1:0-12195 GCA_035701825.1 Steroidobacteraceae bacterium | reverse complement strand
GAACACCTTGATCTTGTCGCCGTTGACGACGATGTTGTCGCCCTCGACGCCGACCGTGCCGGGGAACTTGCCGTGGGCCGTGTCGTACTGCGTCAGGTGCGCGTTGGTCTGCGCGTCGCCGAGGTCGTTGACCGCGACGATCTGGATTTCGTTGTTGCGCTTGGACTCATACAGCGCGCGCAGGATGTTGCGGCCGATGCGTCCGTAACCGTTGATGCCTACCTTGATCGCCATCTGACTACTACCTCTATCTAATTAAATGAAACCCGGAAAGAAGAAACTCACGAAAGCAGCTGCTCGACCTGCGCCTTGACCGCCGCGCTGGTGATGCCGAAATGCTTGAACAGCTCCGGCCCCTTGCCCGACAGGCCGAAGCCGTCGATGCCGATGACGCGGCCCTGCGAGCCCACGTAACGCCACCACGATTGCGTGGCGCCCGCCTCGATGGCCACGCGGCGCGTGACCGACGACGGCAGCACGCTCTCGCGATAGGGCGCCGGCTGCGCGTCAAACGCCTCGCAGCAGGGCATCGAAACCAGGCGCACGCGCTTGCCCCCGGCCTGCAGTTCCTTGACCGCCTCCGCCGCGACGCCGACCTCGGAACCGGTGGCGATCACGATCGCTTCCGGCGGGCCGTTGCTGTCGATGAGCACGTAGCCGCCCTTGCGCATCGCGATGAGTTGCTCGGGCGTGCGCGCCTGCTGCGGCAGCGCCTGGCGCGTGAACACCAGCGCGGTCGGCCCGCTCTTGCGCTCGAGCGCCGCGGCCCACGAATACGCGGACTCGACCGCGTCGCAGGGACGCCAGATATGCAGGTTCGGCATGGCGCGCAGCGAAGCCAGGTGCTCGATGGGCTGGTGCGTCGGGCCATCCTCGCCGAGGCCGATGGAATCGTGCGTGTACACCAGCGTGGCCGGGCAATGCATGATGGCCGCGAGCCGCACCGCATTGCGCGCGTAGTCGGAGAACACCAGGAACGTGCCGCCATACGGGCGGAAGCCGCCGTGCAGCGTGAGGCCATTCATGATGGCCGTCATGCCGAACTCGCGCACGCCGTAATAGAGGTAGTTGCCGATCGGGTTGAGCAGCGTGACCGGCTTCGAATCCTTGCGCAGCGTGTTCACCGAGCCGGTGAGGTCGGCCGAACCGCCGAGCATCTCGGGCAGCTTCGGGCCGAGCACGTTGAGCGCCACCTGCGACGAGGCGCGCGTGGCCTGCGGAGCCGTGACCGCGGCGCCGGCCGCGATGGCTTCCTGCACGATCTCGGACCAGTTGGCCGGCAGGTCCAGCTTCATGCGGCGCTCGAACTCGGCGCCCGCCTCCGGGTGCTCGCGCTTGTAGCGCTTCCAGATGCGATTCCACTTCTTCTCGGCCGCGGTGCCTGCCTCGCGGTGGTCCCAGGCGGCGCGGATGTCGTCCGGAACCACGAACGGCGGGTATTCCCAGCCGAGCGTCTTGCGCGCGGCGGCGACTTCCTCGGCGCCGAGCGCCTCGCCGTGCACCGACTTCGTGCCCTGCTTGTTGGGCGCGCCCCAGCCGATGATGGTCTTGCAGCAGATCAGCGAGGGCTGGTCCTTGCGCGAGCGCGCCTTCTTGATGGCGGCCGCGACCGCCTCGCTGCTGTGGCCGTCGACGTTCTTGACCACGTGCCAGCCGTACGCCTCGAAGCGCTTCGGCGTGTCGTCGGTGAACCAGTCCTGCACCTTGCCGTCGATGGAAATGCCGTTGTCGTCGTAGAACACGATCAGCTTGCCGAGCTTGAGCGTGCCGGCGAGCGAGCAGGCCTCGTGCGAGATGCCTTCCATGAGGCAGCCGTCGCCGACGAAGCAATAGGTGAAGTGGTCGACGATCGGCAACCCTTCCTTGTTGAATTCGGCGGCTAACAACTTTTCGGCGAGCGCGAAGCCCACCGAGTTGGCCAGGCCCTGGCCGAGCGGGCCGGTGGTCGTCTCGATGCCGCCGATGCCGGACTCATGCTCCGGGTGTCCCGCGGTGCGCGCGCCCAGCTGGCGGAAATTCTTGAGCTCGTCGATGCCGAGCGCGTACCCCGTGAGGTGCAGCAGCGAGTACAACAGCATCGAACCGTGGCCGTTCGAGAGCACGAAGCGGTCGCGGTTCCACCATTTCGGGTTGCCCGGGTTGTACTTGAGGAAGTCGCGCCACAGCACTTCGGCAATATCGGCCATGCCCATCGGCGCGCCCGGATGTCCCGAATTCGCGGCCTGCACGGCGTCCATGGAGAGCGCGCGGATGGCGTTGGCCAGGGCACGGCGGGTGGGGGTGTTGGTTGGGGTATCCATAAAGGGCGCGCATTGTCCGCTACGGGGGGAGCCGGGGGCAACCGCTCGGCGGTTATCTGAGCAGGCCGGAATGGACAATTGTCCGGCCGTCTGTCCGCAGGACCGGCTTTCGCGAGGTGGCGGCGCCGTTGCGGCGGCAAAACCGCACTGGCGCGGGGCGTGAGGCGCGTTCCGCGGCCGGCGGAGGCCGGGCGCAGCGCCCGACGGTGGAACGGCGCCGGTGGCGCCGAAAAGGCGCGAATTCGTGCCGGGGCGAGCGGCTCACGCCGCCGGCGGATTCACGCCGCGCCCGCGGCCGGCGCTCACGCCCGTTCGGCCAGCACGATCCACTTGTCGGAGAACAGCGGCGCGGACACGCGGATGACCTCGCGGATCGCGAAGCCGCCGTCCCGGAATTCCTGCTCGAGGTCCCTGCGCGACACGCGCGAGATCGGGCCGCGGCCGATGCCTAACTTCCCGATGGTGTGCGTGACCACGTAACGGAACGAGTACTTGTGGCGGTAGTCGATCACCACCCAGCGGCGCGACACGCGCCGGAACTCGCGCAGCATGCGCACGCGCGTCGCCGGGTCGACGTGCATCATGAAGCGGATCGACACCACGCAGTCGAGCGAGTCGTCGCGCAGCGGCAACTTCTCCGCATTGGCCTGCAGGTAGCCGCGGATGCCCGGCAACTGCCCGCCCTGCTCCACCGCGGTGACGCTCGCGGCCTTCTGCAGCATCTCCATCGAGATGTCCGAACCGACGATTTCATAGCCCTCGCGGGCCAGCGCGCCGGTGAAACGGCCGGTGCCACACGGCAGGTCGAGGATGGTGCGCACGCCCGACGTGCGCGAAAGCGCTTTCCTGATCGCGGCCCACTTGCGCACGTTGCGTTTCTGGCGCTCGGGCGAGCTGAAGCGATGGAAATCGTAGTCTTCCGCGACCTCGGCGCTGCGATAGAAGTCGCGCTTGTATTCGTAGCCGCCTTCCTGCGGGCGACTCGGATCGCTCTTGCCGGGTTTCTTCATGTCGGCCGACACTCTAGTGTGCGGGCCTGCGATTTACCATTGTTCCTGAACTTTTTCCGGAGTCGCCGTTCGGGGACGCTGCTTCACATTTCCCGCCGGTAGTTTGCGACATGGTTCACCCCGTGACGGGGCCATGAACGGGGGCCGTGACGCGCATCACCCGCCGCACGCCGGCATGTTTGTAGAGTTCGAGCGAATGAGTGCGATACGAGTCATCCAGTTCACCGACCCACATTTGTTTGGCGACGCGGCCGGCACGCTGCGCGGGGTCAACACGCTCGAGACGCTGGAGCGCACGCTCGCCGACGCCTCCGGCCACCTCGCGATCTGCGATGCCATCCTGGTGACCGGCGACCTGGTGCAGGATGACGCGGCGGGCTACGAGCAGTTCCGCCGGTTGTTCGCGCGCTTCGGCAAACCCGTATTGTGCATTCCCGGCAACCACGACTTCGTGCCCGAGATGCGCGCGGCGCTCGCCTCCCGGCCGTTCGACCTCGACGGCCCGGCCGACATCGGCGCGTGGCGCATCGTGCTGCTCGACAGCGTGGTGCCGAACCAGGCCGGCGGCCACATCTCGATCGAGATGCTCACCAAGCTCGACGAGGAACTCGGCATGGCGCGCCATCGTCATGCCATGGTGTGCCTGCACCACCACCCGGTCGCGATGAACAGCCGCTGGCTCGACAGCGTCGGCCTGGCGAACGCCAATGAATTCTGGTCGGTCATCGACAGCCATCCGCAGGTACGCGCGGTGGTCTGGGGCCACGTGCACCAGGCTTTCGAAGGCGCGCGGCGCAACGTACGCCTGCTCTCCACGCCTTCGACCTGCGCGCAGTTCCAGCCGCGCTCGGACCAGTTCGTCATCGACGCACTGCCGCCTGCCTATCGCCTGCTGACGCTGCACTCCAACGGCGCCATCGACACTGGCGTGCACTTCCTGACTGCCGCAGTATCCGCGGCATGACGTCTCCACGGTGGATGCCACGAGGCCTGCTGTGCGGCCTCGCGGGAATGCTGTTGCCCGCGCTCCTGGCGGCCGCCGCGCATGCCGACGGCGCCGCGGTCTGGTCGATGCAGGGCGAGCACAACACCATCTACCTCGCCGGCTCCGTGCACGCGCTGCCGCGCGAGCACGCCGGCTTCTCGCCGCAACTGGAACGCGCTTATCGCGCCGCCGACGTCATCGTCATGGAAGTGGACCTCGATGACCTGGATCCGCTCGTGGCCATGGATTACATCGCCGCGCACGGCACGCTGCCGCCGGCGCAAACCCTCGCCGATGTGATCGGCGCGAAGCGCTACGCGGCGGTCACGCGCCTCGCGGATACGCTCGGCCTGCCCGAGGCCGCGATCGAACGCCTGGAGCCCTGGGCCGCGGCCATGGTGCTCACGCAGCTTGCGCTGGTGAAGAGCGGCTTCGACCCGCAGCTCGGCATCGACATGCAGATCTCGGCCCGTGCCGGCGCCGATGGAAAGCGCATCGACGGGCTCGAGAGCGTGGTCGACCAGCTCGGCGTGTTCGATTCCCGCCCGCTGCGCGAACAGGCCAGATTCCTGGCCGACGCCGTGGATGACGTGCCGAAGATGCACGACGACCTGCAGCGGCTCATCGACGCGTGGCGTGCCGGCGACCTGCGCGCACTGGAGCGTGAGTTCCGCAAGGAACGCGCGCACGCGCCGAAGCTCTACGACGACCTCCTCGGCGCGCGCAACCGCAAGTGGCTGCCGCAGATCGAAGCGCTGCTGCGCGAGGATCGCGACTACCTGGTGGTCGTGGGCACCTTGCACTTCGTCGGCAGGGACGGGCTGCTGGAATTGTTGAAACGCGCGGGACACAGGCCGGTGGCGCTGCCGGCCGCCGCGGCGGCACCCGCAGACTGAAGGCGCGCCTCAGCGCGGCACGAGCCCGAGCAGGGCGTCGAGCCGGGCGATCGGATCGTCGAGCTCGAGCAGCACCTGCTTGTCGTTGAGCTCTATCGGCAGCAGCTCGGCCAGGCGCGCGCCCACCCACGCGGCGTCGTCGAATTTCTTCTCCACGTGCTGGTATTGCTCGGCAAGCTCGTCCATGGCGCGCCGCACGGTAGCGCCGAGCTGCGCGTAGTCCGCCGGCAGCCCGAGCGCCGGCTCCGGGGCGAGCCACTCGACCTCGCCCATGTTCAGTCCATCGGCCGCCCGCCACACACGCTGCACGCCGAACTTGCGCTCGCCCACGCAGGAGATGCCGAGCAGGCCGTCCTGGAGCGTGTAGAAATCCGCGATGCGCGCGCTGCACCCGATGGTCGCGGTGGTCGCGACCGGCCCGGCCTCGTCGCCTTCCTGGATGAGCACCACGCCGAACGGACGTTGCTCGCGCGTGCAGCGCCGCACCATGTCGGTGTAGCGCGTTTCGAAGATCCGCAGCGGCAACGGGCCACCGGGGAACAACACGGTATGCAGCGGAAACAGGGGGATGACGCTGTCGTCCGCGCTCATCGCCTCAGGTCCCGCGGCTCACATCCTTGTGACCCTCGTCCTTCCGGACCAGGGCCTCGAGCAACCGGCCATGCAGTCCGCCGAAACCGCCGTTGCTCATGATGAGTACCTGGTCGCCGGCACGCGTGTTGGCCGTGAGGCCCTCGACCAGCTCGTCGAGCGAGCGAGCCAGCCGGCCCTTGCCGCCGAGCGAAGTCACCACGGCGTCCGCATCCCAGCCCAGGTCGGGCGGCGCGAACATCCACACCGCGTCGGCGCCGGCGAGCGACGGCGCCAGCGTTTCGCGGTGCACGCCCATTTTCATGGTCGCCGAGCGCGGCTCGAGCACCGCGACGATGCGCCTGTTCCCGGCCTTGCGGCGCAGGCCGTCGATGGTGGTGGAGATCGCCGTCGGGTGATGCGCGAAGTCGTCGTACACCGCGATGCCGCCCACCTCGCCACGCAGCTCCATGCGGCGCTTCACGCCCTTGAATTCCGCCAGCGCGGCGATCGACTGGGACACGGTGACGCCGACATGGCGCGCCGCGCCGATGGCCGCGAGCGCATTCTCGGCGTTGTGCGCGCCTAACAAGTCCCAGCGCACCGTGCCGACGGGCCTGCCGGCCTCGAGGACCACGAACTTGGAGAAGTCGCCGCCCTCGGGCTGGTCCAGCGACCAGGTGACGCCGGGGCGCGGCGCGCGCGCGAAGCCTTCGCGCGGCGTCCAGGCGCCCATGGCGAGCGTGGCCTCGAGGTTCGCATCGCCGGCATTCCACAGGATGCAGCCCGAGGAAGGAATGATGCGCACCAGGTGGTGGAACTGCTTCTGGATGGCGCCGAGGCTCTCGTAGATGTCGGCGTGGTCGAACTCGAGGTTGTTGAGGATGGCGGTGCGCGGCCGGTAGTGGACGAACTTGGCGCGCTTGTCGAAGAACGCCGTGTCGTATTCGTCCGCCTCGATGACGAAATGCTTCGTGCCGGGCGTGAAGCGCGCGCTGGTGGAGAAGTTTCCCGGCACGCCGCCGATCAGGAAGCCCGGCGACAGGCCGGCGTGCTCGAGGATCCAGGCCAGCATGCTCGAGGTCGTGGTCTTGCCATGCGTGCCCGCCACCGCGAGCACGTGCACGTCGCGCAGCACCTCGCGCGCCAGCCATTCGGGGCCCGAGGTGTACGGAATGCCGCTCTCGAGCAGCGCCTCGATGACCGGCACGCCGCGCGTCATGACGTTGCCAACCACCACCACGTCCGGCCGCGGCCTGAGCTGCGATGCCTCGAAGCCGGTGATGAGCTCGATGCCGAGCGCCTCGAGCTGCGTGCTCATCGGTGGATAGACGTTCCGGTCGGAGCCGGTGACGCGATGGCCGGCGGCCTTGGCGATGGCCGCGATGCCGCCCATGAAGGTGCCGCAGATTCCGAGGATGTGGACGTGCATGTGGTTGCGCCGCGCGGGAGAGGGGTTGTCAGGTGGCCTTGGCCGCGCCGGCGAAGAGTACTCCGAGCAGCAGCGATATTCCGATGCTGGTCATCAGCACGAAGGCGATGGCGATCACCCAGTGCCATTCGAAGGCCGATTTCACCACGCGCGCCAGCATGGCGAGTATCCAGAAGCCGCCGACCAGGAACAGCAGCGACGCGGATGCCGGCGCGTGGGCCGCGGCGTCGGGCGAATCCTGCGCCGCGAGCAGGAAGGGCAGCATGGCGGCGTACAGCGGCACCAGCAGCACCGACAGCAGGCTGATGAAGAACACCGCGATCATGGTCTGCACGAAGCGTTCCGCCTTGCCGGCAAGCTGCAACGCGACGCGGAACCACAGCAGCATGAGCAGCGCCGCGGCGACCTGGGCCGGCAGCACCGACATCGGCTGGGGCCGCAGCGGCGCGATGAACGCCCGGTCGGAGAGCGAGTGCACGATCACGTGCACGATCACGATGATCGCCAGCAATGGTCGCGACGGCGGGAGATGCTCCGGCCCGCGCCGCAGGAACATGATGTCGGCGAAGACGCCGAACAATGCGCGGAGATTCGCAAGCATAATGACGACCGGATTGTACACGCCGCCCGGAGCCCGAACCCCTTGATGATCGACACCATCGATTCGCTGAGAGCCTTCGCCGCCCGCGTCGCGGGCGCATCCGAGGTGGCGCTCGATACCGAGTTCATGCGCGAGAAGACCTATCGCGCCGACCTGTGCCTGGTGCAGGTCGCGCATGGCGAGCAAGCCGTGTGCATCGATCCGCTGGCGCTGCCCGACCTGTCGCCGCTCGTCCCGCTGCTCACCGGCGCGCACACCGTGAAGATCATGCACGCCGCCCGGCAGGACCTCGAGGTGCTGCTGCCCGCCGTGGGACTGGTGCGGCCGGTGTTCGACACGCAGATCGCCGCGGCGCTCGCCGGCTTCCCGGCGCAGATCGGCTACGCCGAGCTCGCCCGCCGCCTGCTGGGCGTCGAGCTGCCGAAGGCGCACACGCGCACCGACTGGGCGCGCCGCCCGCTGTCCGCCGACCAACAGGAGTACGCGCTCGACGACGTGCGCCACCTGCCGGCGATGCGCGCCAGCTTGTTAGAGACGCTGGCCCGGCGCGGGCGCCTCGCATGGCTCGAGGAAGACCTGGCGGCGCTCGACAACGCCGACGCGCTGCGCGTCGCGCCCGAGGATGCGTGGAAGAAGGTCAAGAGCCTGCCGGCGCTCGACGAGCCGCGCCAGCGGCTGGTGCAGGCGCTGGCCGCGTGGCGCGAGCGTCGCGCCGACGAGCGCAATCGCCCGCGCGGCTGGATACTCGACGACCTGGCATTGCGCGAAATCGTGGTGCGCCTGCCGCGCTCGCTCGACGCGCTGGCCGCGCTCGACGAGATGCAGGAGTCGGTGGTGCGCAAGTGCGGCGAGGAACTGCTGGCGCTGGTGCGCGAGTCGGGCATCGCCGACCCGCCGCCTCCGCTGCCGCGCCGCGAGCGGCCGGATCCGGCGTTCGTCGCCACCGTCAAGCGCCTGGCGGAAGTCACCAGCGCCGTGGCCGGCGAGCTCGAGGTCGGACCCGAGGTGCTGGCGACGCGCCGCGACCTCGAAAAGATCGCGGCCGGTCGGCGCGACGTCGCGCCGCTGCGCGGCTGGCGCGCGGCGCTGCTCGCCGAGAAGCTGCTGTCAGCGCTTTGACTTGCGGCGCGGAGCGCGCGTCTTGCGCTTCGCGACGCGTTTCGCCGGCTTGCGCGCCACGCGGCGCTTGGCCGTGGCCGGCTTCGCGGTCTTGCGCGCCGGCCGGGACGCGGCCTTGCGGCGCACCGCCTTGCGGGCGCGCGCACGCGCGGCCGCCGGTTTGCGCGCGGCGGCGCGCTTGCGGCTCGCGGCGCGGCGGGCGGGACGCGCCACCCTCGCGGAGACACCTGGCTGCGCAGGCGATCCCGCGTCCGCGAGGGCCGTGCGCAGCCGCCGCGTGATCTGCTCGGGCGAACCTTCGGCGCTCACCGTGCGCAACAGGCCGGCGTCCGAGTAGTAAGACACCACCGGGCGGGTGTTCTGCTCGTACACGCGCAGCCGCTCCTTGACGGTCTCTTCCTGGTCGTCCTTGCGCTGGAACAGCTGGTGCTCGCTGCTGCCCGCGACGCAATCGGTGGCCGGCGAAGACGGCGGCGCGCTGTAGATGTTGAAGACCTTGTTGCACAGCGAGCAGGTGCGCCGGCCGGAGATGCGCCGCACCAGCTCCTCGGCGCCCACTTCGAACAGCACCACGGCGTCGATGGGCGTACCGAGTTCCTGCATGAGCGCGGTCAGCGCCTCGGCCTGCGGCGGCGTGCGCGGGAATCCGTCGAGGATGAAACCGTTGCGCGCGTCGGGCTGCGCCACGCGATCGCGGATGATCTCCAGCATGGTGGCGTCGTCGACCAGCTTGCCGGCGGCCATGATCGCGTCGGCGCGCTTGCCGAGCTCCGTGCCTTCCTTGCGATGCTGTCGCAGGATGTCCCCGGTCGAGATCTGCGGAATTCCAAGCTCGGTGACGAGACGCTGGGCCTGGGTGCCCTTGCCCGATCCGGGCGCGCCCATGAGAACGATGCGCATGCTAGATTTCGACCTGTGACCTGCCCCCTCGAAGGGGCGTCACAGTACCCAAACCTCCCCAGTCAATCAAATCAGGCAAACACACATGGCCAAGCGTCCCGCCGCGAACAAGATCAAACCCATGAACGCGTTTTATGCTCAATCGGGCGGCGTGTCGGCCGTCATCAACGCGTCCGCGGCGGGCGTGATCGAAGCGGCGATGAAGTCGAAGAAGATCGGCAAGGTGTACGCGGGTCGCCACGGGATCGTCGGCGCGCTCACCGAGGATCTCATCGACGTCTCGAAGGAATCCCTGGCCACCATCAAGGGCCTGCGCTACACGCCGGCCGGCGCATTCGGCTCGGCGCGCTACAAGCTGAAGAGCCTCGAGCAGGATCGCGCCAAGTACGAGCGCCTCATCGAGGTCTTCAAGGCGCACGACATCGGCTACTTCTTCTACAACGGCGGCAACGACTCGATGGACACCGCCAACAAGGTGTCCCAGATCGGCGACCAGCTCGGTCACCGCGTGATCTGCGTCGGCGTGCCCAAGACCGTCGACAACGACCTGCCGCACACCGACTGCACGCCAGGCTTCGGCACGGTGGCGAAGTACGTGGCCATCTCGACGCGCGAGGCGGCGCTCGACGTCGCCTCGATGGCCAGGACTTCCACCAAGGTGTTCGTCATGGAAGTCATGGGCCGCCACGCGGGCTGGATCGTCTCGGCCGCCGGCCTCGCGGGCAAGGGCCCGGACGAGGCACCGCACATCATCCTGTTCCCCGAGATCGCCTTCGACCGGGAGAAGTTCCTGGCGCGCGTCAAGGAAGTAGTTAGCCGCGTCGGCTATTGCGTGGTGGTGGTGTCCGAGGGCGTGCACGACGCCGACGGCAAGTTCCTCGCCGACATGGGCACCAAGGACGCCTTCGGTCACACGCAGCTCGGCGGCGTCGCGCCGCTGATCGCCGGCATGGTGCGCGAGGCGCACGGCTACAAGTTCCACTGGGCGATGCCCGACTACCTGCAGCGCGCATCGCGGCACGTCGCCTCGAAGGTCGACGTGCAGCAGGCTTACGCCATGGGCAAGGCGGCGGTCGAGCTCGCGGTTGCCGGCAAGGACGCGGTCATGCCGACCATCATCCGCAGGAAATCGAAACCTTATAAGTGGGTGGTGGGCAGCGTTCCCCTCAGCGAAGTGGCCAATGTCGAGAAGAAATTGCCGCGGGATTTCATCAGCGAAGACGGCTTTGGAATCACCCAGAAGTGCCGCGATTACCTGCAACCGCTGATCGAGGGCGAGGACTACCCGCCGTACAGGAATGGCTTGCCGGAATACGTAAAGATCAAGGGCGTGGCGGTGAAGAAAAAGCTGAACACGGAGTTCAAACCCTGACGCGCAGGGCCATACTGTGCGCACCGGAGTCGTCGGCGAATGACCGGGTGCCTTATGAATGCTGGGAACATGTCGCGGACCCTGTGGCTGGTGGCGGTTGCCGTGCTGCTTCCCGGCTGCGGCGGCGGCGGTTACAAGGCGAGCGTTAACCAGCCGACCGCGAGCATCAGTTACCTGCAGGACGTCGGCCTGGTGGTCGGCGCGGCCACGCCGCCACTTCGTCCCCAGATCTCCGGCGGCGTCACCGGGGACTTCATGATTTCGCCGCCCTTGTCCCCGGGCCTGGCGATCGATCCGAACCTGGGCAACATCTATGGGGTTCCGACCGCACCCGCGCCGACCACGGTTTACACGGTGACTGCCGCGAGCACGGAAGGACGGGTCTCGACCACGGTCAGGTTCACGGTGCGGGACGTGACGCCGCGCATCTCGTACAGCCCGGCCTCCTGGAACCTCACGCAAGATGTGCCGCTGGCGGGGAACATCACGCCGAGCAACAGCGGCGGTGTCGTGGTGACCTGGGCGATCAATCCCGCCCTGCCGGCCGGGCTGGCATTCGATACCGCGAGCGGCACGATTTCCGGCACGCCCACCGCCGCATCGCCACAGACCAACTACGTCGTGACCGCCAGCAACTCCGGCGGCGATGGATCCACGACGTTGACCATCACCGTGCAGGCGGCATCCGGCCTGGGTGGCCTGACGATCAACGCGTCGCGCGCGGCTCCGGAATTCACCGCCGCGGGCGGCGAGACCGCCGTGGTGCAGAGCGGTGGCTGGCTGATGGTTTCCCGGCGCGATGCACCGCTCGCCAGCATCGAAATTCCCGCCGCCGCGCGCTGGTGGCGCCTCGCCGCCGATGGCAGCTACCTCGTCGCGGCCACTCACGCGAAGCTGATTGCCTGGTCCCCGGCGGGCACCGTGCTGTTCACGAAGTCGGCCGATTACGGCGCCGCCAGGGTGTTCGCCGCCGCGGGCGAACTGCGCGTCGCGCTCGGCCCGGCGGGCTC
>DASSRK010000054.1:0-5661 GCA_035701825.1 Steroidobacteraceae bacterium | reverse complement strand
GCCGCACATCGGATCGAGGAACTCCGCGGCCGCCGCCGACTTCTCCGGCCAGCCGGCGCGCAGCAGGATTCCCGCGGCGAGATTCTCCCGCAGCGGCGCCTCGCCGGCCTCGGCGCGATAGCCGCGTCGATGCAGCCCTTCGCCGGCAAGGTCGATGGACACGGTGATGCGCGGGCCGTTGGCGTGCGCGTGCACGCGCACCGCGGGCCGCTCGGGCGCGATGTCCGGCCGGCGGCCGGTGACGTCGCGCAGGCGATCGCAGATCGCATCCTTGAGCCGCAGCGCACCGAAGCGCGTGTGCGTGATGTTCGGATGTTTGCCGCTGAAATCGCAGGCCAGCGTGCGCGCCGGATCGACGTGCGCCTGCCAGTCGATGGCACGGGCCGCCTCGTAGAAGGCGGCTTCGTCGCGCGCGTCGAGCTCGGCGATGACCAGGAACACGCGGCTCGCGACGCAGGATTCGAGGCAGGCGCGATAGGCCACGGAGAGCGGGCCGGAGAATTCCACGCCGAGCGCCCGTTCGCGCACGTCCGCCGCGCCGAAGCCGCGCAGCTCGCGCGCCAGCAGGTCGCCGAAGCCACGCGGGCTGGAGGCGACGAAGCGCAGCCCTGCGGAAGTCATCGGCGCGTCGCCCATCAGCTCGCCGCCAGGGGACGCAGGCGCGCATCGCGCAACAGGCGGGTCAGCATGCGGTAATCGTCGTATTCGAAGTCGTGCGGGCGCGTGACCGCGTGACGCAGCATTTCCTCGAGCGGCAGGTCGCTGTCCCCGGGGTCGGCGGTCGCCAGATGCTGCCAGGCATCGAACACGTGCAGCTGCTGCAGACCATCGCGCGACTCGCGCAGGACCATCGGGCCTTCGTGCGGCCAGGGCTCGAGTCGCGTGCGCATGAGCCCGAGCTTGACGCGTGCCAGGTGCAACGCAGCGGGCTCCGTGCCCACGCAGGCACCGCGACAGCGCCCCACCTGGTAACCGATACAGGACCCCTCGCCCACTTCGAGTCCCAGCACCTTGAGGCACCAGCGATGCGCCCGCGCCATCTCGACCAGCGCATGCTCGGCGTCGCGGCGCGATCGATACGCGCCGAAGGCATTGCCGGAACGCAGCGCCTGCGCCGTGAGCTCCACGATCGAGGGCGCGCCTTCGCCAAACAACCAGGTGTAGTGCGCGCCCGGCGCGCGCGCGGCGCGGTTGTACGCGGGATGCAACTCGCGGATCTCGCGCGCCTCGAGCAGCCACGCGCCCACCGCGCCCGCGGTCTCGGTCCACGACACGCGGCGCACCTGCGCGGCGAGCTTCGCGTTGCGCGATTCGCCGCCGGCGCGGAAGTGCCCGAGCACCGCCTCGCGCAGGTTGTTGGCCTGGCCGACGTACAGCAATTCCTCGGTGCCCTGCTCGCCGGGGCCGTAGAAGCGGTACACGCCGGGCTCTTCCGGAAGATCGTCGCCGAGGTCGGGCGGCAGCGAGCCGGGCAAGGTGACGCGCGGCGCGCTGGCCTCGAGCGCGCGCTGCAGTTCTTCGCGCGGCCACTCCGCGCGCACGCGGCGCCAGAATTCGAGCAGCGCCTGCGCGTCCGGCATGGCGCGGTGGCGTTGCCCGATGACGATGCCGTGCCGCTCCATGACCGCGTCGAGGTTGTGGCGCGGCATGTCCGGGTACAGCGCGCGCGACAGCCGCACGGTGCACAGCGAGGTCGCGTGCCAGTCGCCGTCGAGGCGCGCGAATTCGCGGCGGATGAAGCCGTAATCGAAGCGCGCGTTGTGCGCGACGAACACGCGGCCGGCGAGCCGCTCGCGCAATTCGCGCGCGATGTCGGCGAACGACGGCGCGCCGGCCAGCATGTCGTTGTCGATGCCGGTGAGCGCGGTCGTGCCCGGCCCGACCAAGCCGCCCGGGTTCACCAGGCTCTGCCACTCGAACTCGACCTCGCCGCCGCGCGCGCCGATCACCGCCACGTCGATGATGCGGTCACGGCCGAGCGCGCAGCCCGTGGTCTCGACGTCGACGAAGGCGACGGGGACGTCGGGCCCGATGGTCAGCTCAGGTCGATCCACGTGGTCTTGAGCTCGGTGTACTTGTCGAAGGCGTGCAGTGACTTGTCGCGGCCGATGCCCGACTGCTTGAAGCCGCCGAACGGCACGGTGATGTCGTCGGCGTCGTAGCAGTTCACGTACACGGTGCCGGCGCGCAATGCGCGCGCCGTGCGATGCGCGACGTTGATGTCGCGGGTCCACACCGCCGCGGCCAGGCCGTACTCCACGTCGTTGGCGATCTGGATGGCCTCTTCGACGCCCTTGAACGTGATCGTCGCCAGCACCGGGCCGAAGATCTCCTCGCGCGCGATGCGCATGGCCGGCTTCACGCCGTCGAACACCGTGGGCTCGACGAAGAAGCCGCCGGTCTCCTGGCGCACGCGATTGCCGCCGAGCGCGACTTTCGCGCCGTCGGCCCTGCCCGCGTCGATATACGACAGCACGCGTTTCATCTGCGTCTCGTCGACGATGGCGCCGAGCCTGGTGGCCGGGTCGAGCGGATCGCCGGGCTTCATGTCGCGGCCCACCGCGGCGATCTTCTCGAGCATCGCGTCCTTGATCGACGCGTCCACCAGCAGCCGCGAGCCCGCCGAGCACATCTCGCCCTGGTTGAAGAAAATCGCGAAGGCCGCGGCGGTGGCGGCGCGGTCCAGGTCCGGGCAATCGGCCAGCACGATGTTGGGCGACTTGCCGCCGCACTCGAGCCCGACTTTCTTGAGATTGGATTGCGCGGCGGCGGCCATCACGGCCTTGCCGGTGGCGGTCGAGCCCGTGAACGCGATGCAGTCGACATCCATGTGCGCGGCCAGCGCCTTGCCCGCCGTGTGGCCGAAGCCCGGCACCACGTTGAACACGCCCTCGGGCAGGCCGGCTTCCATGGCGAGCTCGGCGACGCGCAGCGCGGTCAGCGGGGATTTCTCCGAGGGCTTGAGAACCAGCGAATTGCCGCTCGCCAGGATGGGCCCGATCTTCCAGCTCGCCATGAGCAGCGGGAAATTCCACGGCACGATGGCGCCGACCACGCCCATGGGCTCGCGCGTGATGGTAGCCAGCGTGCGCGGCCCGGTGGGCGCGACTTCGTCGTAGATCTTGTCGACGGCCTCGGCGTACCAGCGGATGCAGTTCGCGGCCGCGGGAATGTCGACGCCCAGCGAGTCGCCGATGGGCTTGCCGGTGTCGAGGGTCTCCAGCAGCGCCAGCTCATCCTTGTTAGCCAGGATGAGCTCGGCGAGACGGATGAGCACACGTTTGCGCGCCTTGGGCTCCGCCTGGGACCACGCACCGCGCCGGAACGCGGCGCGCGCGCTCGCCACCGCGCGATCCACGTCGACCTGGTCGCCGGACGCGATGCTGCCGAGTGAGCGGCCGGTGGCGGGATTGATGTTGTCGAAGCTCGCGCCGCTCGCGGCCGCCACGAAACGACCCTCGATGAACACCCCGGTGCGCGGCTTGAGCGCCGCCGCCCGCTCGCGCCACTGGGTCGCGGAGACGGTTGCAGGGACGGCCGGTTGTGCGGACATGGAAACCTCGAGGGATCAGAACGTCGGCGGGGTGGAGGCCGAGATGATCTCACAGACCTCGCGGCCGACATTGCGGAATCGGTGCGGCGTCGCGCTCGAAAAATAGTAGGCGTCTCCCGCCTCCAGCACGCGCGTCTGTCCGCCCACGGTGAGCTCCACCTTGCCGCTCACCACCACGCCGCCCTCCTCGCCGCGATGCGACAGCATGTCGTCGCCGGTGGCCGCGCCGGGTTGATAGCGTTCGTGCAACACCGTGAGCTGGCGACCCGGCCGTTGCGCGGCCACCAAGCGCAGCGATGCGCCCTCGCCGCCGATCTCCACCAGCTCATCGGCGGCATAGAACACCTGCGCGGCGCTCTGCACGTCCAGCGTGAAGAACTCGGCCATGGACAGCGGCACGCCGTCGAGGACTTTCTTGAGCGATCCCACGGATGGCGAGACGCGATTCTGTTCGATCAGCGAGATGAGGCCATTGGTGACCCCGGCACGCCGCGCCAGCTCGCGTTGTGAGAGACCGTGCAGCTCGCGAACGTGTTTGAGGCGCGCCCCGACGTCGATGCTCATAAGGTTGGCTGAAGCTCTGCGGAGGGTGGCTGGATTATGATCTGGCGCCACTCACGGAGTCGAACATGAACGCGCAGGCTTCAAATACAGCTTCCGGGCTCGAGTCCTACTGGATGCCGTTCACCGCGAACCGGCATTTCAAGGACAAGCCGCGCATGCTGGCGCGCGCCTCGGGCATGTACTACGAGACCACGGATGGGCGGAAGATCCTCGACGCCGTCGCCGGGCTGTGGTGCGTGAACGCTGGTCACGGCCGCAAGGAAATCACCAAGGCCGTGGCCCGGCAGCTCGAGACCATGGATTACGCACCGCCCTTCCAGATGGGGCATCCCGGCGCCTTCGAGCTCGCCAATGCGCTCGTGCGCATCGCGCCGGCCGGGTTGGACCATGTGTTCTTCACCAACTCGGGCTCGGAGTCGGTGGATACCGCGCTGAAGATCGCATTGGCGTACCACCGGGTGAAAGGCGACGCCGCGCGCGTGCGGCTGATCGGCCGCGAGCGCGGCTATCACGGCGTGGGCTTCGGGGGCATCAGCGTCGGCGGCATGGTCGCGAACCGCAAGGTCTGGCCGGCCTCGATGATCCCCGGCGTGGATCATCTGCCGCACACCCATGACCCCGGGCGCAATGCGTTCTCGCGCGGCCTGCCGGCGCATGGCGCGGAGCTGGCGGATCAGCTCGAAAGGATGGTCGCGCTGCACGACGCATCGACCGTCGCCGCGGTCATCGTCGAACCCATCGCCGGTTCCACCGGTGTGGTGCTGCCGCCGGTCGGCTACCTGAAACGCCTGCGGCAACTCTGCGACAAGCACGGCCTGCTGCTGATCTTCGATGAGGTCATCACGGGATTCGGACGCACCGGCTCACCGTTCGCCGCGCAGGAGTTCGAGGTGATGCCGGACATCATCACCTGCGCCAAGGGTCTCACCAACGGCGCGATCCCGATGGGCGCCGTGCTGGTGACGAAGAAGATCTACGACGCGTTCATGCAGGGACCACCCGGCGCCATCGAACTATTCCACGGTTACACCTACTCCGCGCATCCCGCGGCCTGCGCCGCGGCGCTCGCGACGCTGGACATCTACCACCGCGAAGGATTGCTGACGCGTGCCAGGCAGATGTCATCCACGTTCGAGCAGGCCGTGCACTCGCTGCGCGGATTGCCGCACGTCATCGACGTGCGCAACTACGGCCTGGTGGCCGGCATCGAGCTCGACCCGATCGCGGGCGCGCCGGGCAAGCGTGCCTTCGACGTCTACCTGGATTGCTTCGAGCGCGGCCTCTTGATCCGCACCACCGGCGACGTCATCGCCCTGTCACCGGCGCTGATCATCGAGCCGAAGCACATCGACGAGCTGATCGGCATCCTGTCGCAAGCACTGACGAAATAGGGACATTCCTCATTTCCTGACAAACGGGGACAGGCCTGACTCGGGGTGGTCGCCGCAGCGCTCCGGGTTCCCTTTTTCGGCCGCAGGGAAATCGCGCTTCAAGAGCTTCCGAAGACGGAAGCTCTTGGCGTTCGCTCGTCGTCGCTACGCCAT
>DASSRK010000053.1:0-43419 GCA_035701825.1 Steroidobacteraceae bacterium | reverse complement strand
CGCATCTTCCACGGCTCGCGGCGTCTTCCCCGGCGCGAGCTTCGTGCGGTTGGCAACCCGAAAGATGTGCGTGTCCACGGCTATTGTCGGCTCTCCGAAGATTGTGTTGAGGACCACGTTCGCAGTTTTGCGTCCCACTCCCGGCAAAGCTTCGAGGGAGGCGCGATCGCGGGGCACTTCGCCGCCGTGCGCGTCGGCGATCGCCGACGCCGTGGCGATGACGTTCTTCGCCTTGGCCCGCCACAGACCGATCGTGCGGATGTATTTCGCCAATCCGTCGACTCCGAGCGCCGCGATATCCCGCGGCGTGCGCGCCACCGGGAATAGCCTACGGGTTACCGCATTCACGCTCTTGTCGGTCGCCTGCGCCGAGAGAATCACCGCCACCAGTAGTTCGAACGGCGTGGAGTACTCGAGTTCGGTGGTGGGATGCGGGTTGGCCAGCCGGAACCGCTCGAAGATCTGGCGCCGCTTGGTTTCGTTCATGGACGCGGGTTCACGGGGCCGGCCGCGCTCCGCGCTTCTTGTCGGCGAGGATGGCGGCGCGTTCGGCGGCACGACGCGCGATGCGCTGGTTGCGCGCCGCGTAGCGAGCACGGCTGGCCTCCGCCGGCGGCAGCGCGAGCGCCGCGTGCGCCGGGCTCGCGAGCAGCGGGACCATCACGATGCAATCCACGGGGCACGGTGCGACGCACAGCTCGCACCCGGTGCAGAGCTCCGCGATCACGGTGTGCATCACCCGCGGCGCACCGACGATTGCATCGACGGGGCAGGGCGGCAGGCACTTGGTGCAGCCGATGCAGCGCTCCTCGTCGATGAACGCCACGGTGGGCGCGAGCTCGAGGCCGTTGTCCTTGTTGAGTGGCTCGATGGCGCGCCCGGTGACGGTGGCGAGCTGGAGCAGTGTCTCGGTGCCGCCCGGAGGGCACTGGTTGATGGGCGCCTCGCCGCTGGCAATGGCCTCGGCGTATTGCCGGCAGCCTGGATAGCCACAACGCGTGCACTGCGTCTGTGGCAGTAGTGCATCGATGGCGTCGATGGCCTGGGCGGTAGGTGCGGAGCTCATGGATTTTCCAGCGCCGCCAGGATTTCCCCGAGCAGCGGCGCGCCACGATATACGAAGCCGGTGTACAGCTGCAGCAGGTTCGCGCCGGCCGCGATGCGCACCTGCGCGTCCGCGGCGCTCATGATGCCGCCCACGGAGATGATGGGGAATTCCGCCCCGAGCGCCGCGCGCATGACGCGCAGGACTTCGAGCGCGCGCGTCGTGAGCGGCGCGCCAGAGATCCCGCCGCCGCCCGCCTGCGCGAGCCGCGGCTCGAAGCCCGGCAGGCAGGTGCTGGTGTTGGTGGCGATGACGCCCTCGAGCCCGAGGGTTTTCAGCGCCGCGCACATCTCGCGCAGCTCATCCGGCTCGAGGTCCGGCGATATCTTCACCAGTAACGGCACGTGGCGGCGGTGTTCAGCATCGAGTCGGCGCCGCTCTTCGCGCAGTGGTTCCACGATGCTCGCGAGCGCCGCGGCCGCCTGCAGTTCGCGCAGGCCCCGCGTATTGGGCGAGGAGACGTTGATCGCGAAGTAGTCCGCGACGTCGTAGAGCGTGCGCAGGCAGGCGAGATAGTCGTCCGCCGCGCGCTCCAGCGGCGTGTCGGCGTTCTTGCCGATGCTGACGCCGCGGATGCCGGCGTATTCCGAGGCGCGTAGCCGCCCCGCCACGTGCTCGGCGCCGCGGTTGTTGAAGCCCATGCGATTGATGAGCGCGCGCTGCTCGCGCACGCGGAACAGTCGCGGCTTCGGATTGCCCGACTGCGGGCGCGGCGTCACCGTGCCGACTTCCACGTGGCTGAAGCCGAGCGCGCCCAGCGCGTCCAGGTAGTCACCGTTCTTGTCGAAGCCGGCGGCGAGGCCCACGGGATGCGCGAACTCGCGGCCGAGGGCGTGTACCGCGAGCCGCGGCGAGACCGCCGGCTTGCGCCAGGCCGTGCGCGTGAGCGCGAGCGCGCGCAGCGCCAGTTCGTGCGCCGGCTCGGGCGGCAATCGCTGCAAGACCGGGAGTGCGGCGCGGGCCAGGACCGCGGCGAGGCCGCCCGAAGCCATGCGGGCTCAGGTCACCTTCATGCCTGCCAGCGCACCGCTGTCGGGCGAGAGCAGGAACACGTCAGGGCCCGAATCCGGACTCGCGCACAGCACCATGCCTTCGGACACGCCGAAGCGCATCTTGCGCGGCTCGA
Source organism: Steroidobacteraceae bacterium (assembly GCA_035701825.1). Lineage (GTDB taxonomy): Bacteria > Pseudomonadota > Gammaproteobacteria > Steroidobacterales > Steroidobacteraceae > CADEED01. The sequence goes on along the minus strand of DASSRK010000053.1, from coordinate 41,188 downwards.
GGTTGGCGATCATGACCACCTGGCGGCCGACCAGCTTGGCGGGGTCATAGGCCGAGCGGATGCCGGAGAACACATTGCGCTTCTCGGTACCGAGGTCCAGCGAGAGTTGCAGCAGCTTGTCCGAGCCCTCGACGAACTTCGCTTCCAGCACGGTGGCGATGCGCAGGTCGAGCTTGGCGAAATCGTTGATGTTGATCAGGCCGTTGGCGGCGGCCGGCTTGGCGTTCACTTCCTTGCCCTGGGTGGCAGCCTTGGCCGCCGGTTTCGTGTCGGGTTTCGCGGCGGGCGCCGCGGGCTCGACCAGCTGCGCAACGACCTTGGGGTCGAGGCGCACCGCGAGCGGTTCGTACGGCGCGATGGGGTGGTCGAACAGCGGCGTGGCCACCGACTCCCACAGCTCGAACGAGATGTTCAGGAATTTTTCCGCCTTCTTCGCCATTTCCGGCAGCACCGGCGCGAGATAGCTCATGAGCACGCGGAACAGGTTGATGCCCTGCGTGCACACGGCCAGCACCTCGGCGGCTTTCGCCGGATCCCTGGCCAGGGCCCAGGGCTTGTTCGTGTCGACGTACTGGTTGGCGCGATCCGCCAGGCCCATGATGCCGCGCAGCGCCGCGGAGTAGTCACGCGCGTCGTACAGCTCCCCGATCGTGCCGCGCAGCGCGGCGAATTCCTCGTAGAGCTTCGGGTCGGGTAGTTGGGCCGCGAGCTTTCCGCCGGCGCGCTGCACGAAGCCCGCGCAGCGGCTGGCGATGTTCACCAGCTTGCCGACGATGTCCGAGTTCACGCGCGCGGTGAAATCCTCGAGCGAGAAGTCGATGTCTTCCACCGCCGCGTTGAGCTTGCTGGCGAAGTAGAAGCGCAGCGGCTCGGGCGGCAGCAGCGACAGGTACTGGCGCGCCGTGATGAACGTGCCGCGGGTCTTCGACATCTTGGTGCCGTTGACCGTGAGGAAGCCGTGCACGAACACCGCCGTGGGCTTGCGGCAGCCCGAACCGTGCAGCACCGCGGGCCAGAACAGGTTGTGGAAGTAGCTGATGTCCTTGCCGATGAAGTGGTACAGCTCGGTGGTGCTGCCGGCTTTGAGGTACTCGTCGTAGTCGAGCCCGCGCTTGTCGCACAAGGCCTTGAAGGCGCCGAGGTAGCCGATGGGTGCGTCGAACCACACGTAGAAATATTTCCCGGGCGCGCCCGGGATCTCGAAGCCGAAGTAGGGTGCGTCGCGCGAGATGTCCCAGTCCTGAAGTCCCGCCTTGAACCATTCGTCCAGCTTGGCGCGCACCTCGGCCTGCTGCGCGCCGCCGCCCTCGAGCCAGCCGCGCAACACTTCGGCGAAGTCACCGAGCTTGAAGAAGTAGTGCTCCGACTCGCGCCACACGGGCGTGGTCTTCGAGATCGTCGAGACGGGATCGATGAGCTTGTCGGGCGTGTAGGTAGACCCGCAGTTCTCGCAGGAGTCCCCGTACTGGTCCGCCGTGTGGCATACCGGGCATTCGCCCTTCACGTACCGATCGGGCAGGAACATGCCGGCCTTCTCGTCGTAGGCCTGGCGCACGCTGCGCGTGGTGATGTGTCCCTTCGCCTTGAGCTTGAGGTACAGGTCCCCGGTGATCGCCTTGTTCTCGGGCGAATGCGTCGAATGGAAATGATCGTGGCCGATCAGGAATCCCTGGTAGTCGGCGCGATGCTCCTCCGCCATGCGGGTGATCAGCTGCTCCGGCGTCACGCCCTCGGCCTGCGCCTTGATCATCACCGGCGTGCCGTGCGTGTCCTCGGCGCAGACGTAGATGCAGTCGTGGCCCTGCATGCGCTGGAAGCGCACCCAGATGTCGGTCTGCACGGTCTCGATGATGTGGCCGAGGTGCAGCGACCCGTTGGCATAGGGCAGCGCACTCGTGACGAGGATCTTGCGGGGCATGGAGCTTTTCGGCCCTGGGGTCCTGAAGGGGCCGGGAAGTATACAGGCAGGTCCGACGAGCTCTCAGCCCTGGTCTTTTACCGGCTCGAACTTCGCCTTGTTGATGCCCTTCTTGTAGGCCTCTTTGCCGGTGATCCGGCGTTCCTTCAGCAAGGTCTCGATGGCCATGTCCATGGTGCGCATGCCGAACTGGCTGCCCGACTGCATGGTGGTCTCGAGCTGGTCGAGCTTGCCCTGGCGGATCAGGTTGGACACCGCGGGCGTGTTGACCATGATCTCCAGCGCCGCGACGCGGCCGCTCTTGTCGGCCTTCTGCAGCAGCTGCTGCGAGACCACGCCGCGCAGGGAGGTGCTCAGCATGGTGCGCACGTGGCTCTGCTTGTCCGAGGGGAATACGTTGACCATGCGATCGACGGTCTGCGCCGCGCCATTGGTGTGCAGCGTGCCCATGACCAGGATGCCCATCTCCGCCGCGGTCACCGCGATCTGGATGGTCTCGAAGTCGCGCAACTCGCCGACCAGCACGACGTCGGGGTCTTCACGCAGGCCCGACTGCAGCGCGGCCGCGAAGCCCTTGGTGTGCACGCCGACTTCGCGCTGGCTGATCAGGCACTCCTTGCGCTTGTGCACGAACTCGATCGGGTCCTCGATCGTGAGGATGTGGCCTTTCACGCGCGAATTGATGTCGTCGATCATGGCGGCGAGCGTGGTCGACTTGCCCGAACCGGTCTTGCCCGTGACCAGGATGAGCCCGTTGTTGGCGCGGCACAGCTGGTGGATGGCCGGCGGCAGGTTGAGCTGTTCGAGCGTCAGCGCCTTCGACGGAATCGCGCGCATCACCGCGCCCATGCCGTTCAGGTGCCGCATGACGTTCACGCGGAAGCGGCCGTACTCGCCCATGTTGTAGGCGAAGTCGGCGCCGTCATGGTCTTCGAATCGCTTGACCGCGGTCTTCGGCATGATTTCGTACAGCGTCTGCTGCACGAAGTCCTTCTCCAGGCGGTCGGGACGCAGGGGCTGCAGGTCGCCGTACAGGCGGATGCGCGGCGGATCGCCGGCGAGGAAGTGCAGGTCCGAGCCCTTCTTCGCAAGGATTTCCTTCAGGTAATCGTCGATGACCGGCATGCGCGCGCCCTCAACCGCCGCTGCCCGCGGCCTGCGAGGTGGGCGCCGTCACGTCGAGCTTGGGCATGAGCGTGGTGTCGGTGACGTAGCGCTGGAACGGCGCGCGGTTGGTTGCGTAGGTCACCGCTTCGTCCGGGTCGATTTCCTTGCGCGACAGGGCATCGAGCAATGCCTGGTCCATGAGCATCATGCCGAGATCCTTGCCGGTCATGATCTGGTTCGGGATCTGGTGCGTCTGGTCGGTCTGGATGAGCTTGGCGATGGCGCGGGTCATGACCAGCGTTTCGCAGATGGCCTTGCGCGCGCGCTGGTCGGCGGTCTTGACCAGGATCTGGGTGACCACGGCGAGCAGCGACTGCGAGAGGAAGCTCTTGGTCTGCTCGCGCTCCTCGATGGGCAGCGCGTCGATGATGCGGTCGATGGTCTTCGCCGCCGATGTGGTGTGCAGGGTGCCGAGCACCAGGTGGCCGGTTTCGGCGGCCGTCATGGCCATGGAAATGGTTTCCGCGTCGCGCAACTCGCCGACCAGGATGACGTCGGGGTCTTCGCGCATCGCGGCGCGCACGCCCTCGGCGAAGGTCGGGATGTGCGTGCCGAGCTCGCGCTGGATGACCTGGCTCTGCTTGCTGCGGTGGACGAACTCGATCGGGTCCTCGAGCGAAATGATGTTGAGTTTTCGCGTGGTGTTGAGGTGATCGATCATCGCCGCGAGCGTGGTCGATTTGCCGGTACCGGTGGCGCCGGTGACCAGCACCATGCCCTGGTGGTAGTCGCACAGCTTCTTGACCACGGGCGGCAGCGCGAGCCGGTCGATGCTCGGAATCTCGGTCGGGATCGCGCGGAAGGTCGCGCCGATGCCGGTCTCCTTGCGAAACACATTGACGCGGAAGCGCCCGCCATCGGCGGATACGTACGAGAAATCGAGGTCATTGCCCTTGGCAAAGTACTCGTACTGGTTCTTGGTGAAGATCTCGGTGAGATAGCTCTCGAGCTCGGCATCGCCGACGTCGCGGAACTTGATCGGCATGAGATCGCCGTTCATGCGCAGCATCGGCGGGACGCCGACGGCCAGGTGCACGTCGGAACAGCCCTGCTGCATGCCGAGCTTCAGGAACGCATCAATGCGGGCCACTAGAGCTTTGTCCTCAAAGAACTATTCGATCGATTGAACGGGGCTCACCCAAGCATGCGACGGTGAGAAGGGGGCCAAGTGTGACGTAGTGCGCGATTCAAGGCGAGCCGCGCCGGCCCGGGGCGGGCCAGTCGCCAATAGTGAGGGCTGCTCCTCAGGGAATCGGCGGAAAAAAGCCGCTGAAAGCGGCTCTCAGCGGAAGCGCTCCAGCGCGACGCGCAGGTCCTGCATGGTCTGGTAGCGCTTGTCCTTGTCGACCGACATGGCCTGCATGATCACTTCGGGCAGGCCGGCCGGCAGGCCGGGGTTGATCTCGCGCGGCGGCCGCGCCTTGCCCTGCACGTGCTGGTACATGACCGACATGTGATCGCCGCGCGCGTACGGCGGCACGCCGGTCATGATCTCGTAGAGGATCACGCCGAGCGCATACACGTCGGCGCGCTGGTCCACCTTCTTGCCGAGGATCTGTTCGGGCGCCATGTACTTCGGCGAACCGATGACGTAGCCGGTCTTGGTGAGCTGCGTGTCGCCCTCGCGCTGCGCGGCGGCCACGCCGAAGTCCACGATCTTGAGCAGGCCTTCGTTGTTGATCAGCACGTTCGCGGGCTTGAGGTCGCGATGCACGATGCCGACCTGGTGCGCGACTTCCATGCCCGTGCAGATGTCGATGCCGAAGCCGAGCGCGCGATTGAGCGGCATGGGCTTCTCGCCGACCACCTCGCTGCCGAGGGTGTGCGAGGGGAAGTACTCCATCGAGATGGCGTAGTTGCCCTGGATGAAGAGGAAGTCGTAGATGCGGATGACGTTCTTGTGCGTGATCTTGCGGCTGTAGCGCAGCTCATGCACGAAGCGCTTCATGATCTCTTCGTCTTCCGAGACGTTCGGGTTGAGGAACTTGAGGATCAGCCGCTCGTCGACCACCGTGTCTTCCATCAGCAGCACGGTGCCGAACGCGCCCTTGCCGATGCGTTCCACGAACTTGTAGCGGCCCTCGATGATGTCGCCGGGCTTGAGCGTCTGGATGTCGAGCTTCTGCGGGCCGGCCATCTGCTCGGCCTGCTTGACGGCCTTCTGCAGTTCCTGGTCCGACATCAGTACGGTGCGCGTCGGCTGGCCCGCCAGGGTCGCCGCGACGGCGGGCGGCGCTTCGGTCCGCGGGCGCGGCGGCGGCGTGGACTGCGGCGGCGGCGCATGCGGCGCGCTGGGCGCCTGGGTGGCGCCTTCCGGCCGGCTGCCGCTCGGCGCCGGGCCGCCGGTGAACGCCGGGCGATGCTGCGTCGACGAGAGGCGATTGCCGCTCACCGAGAAACGCGAGTCGAGGTCCGAGAGCGCGCGCAAAGCGGCCTGTGCCACGGTCTGCTCGGTGTCCGCGGTCTTCGACTGGATCTGCACCCGGATGTGTTCCAGGCGTCGCTCGTCGGCGAGCTTGGCCAGCGAGGCGATCGCCTCGAGGCGGATTTCCTTCTCGTCGCGCGTCAGCATCGGCAGCACGGAATCGATGACCTTGTAGTCGCCGAGACGACCGAGCGCGCGCACCACCACCGGCAGTGACCGCGGCGGCGTGGTGTCCAGCATTTCGATGAGTCGGGGGACGGCACGCTTGCTGCCGATCTCGGCCAGCGCGTCGACGGCGCGCTCGCTGACCCACCAGTCCTTGTCCTTGGTGGCTTCGATCAGGTGGCCGACGGCCCGATCGTCCTTGGTCTGGTTGAGGATCTCGACCGCGGCGCGGCGGATGTCTTCGTCCTGGTCGCCCACCAGCTGCAGCACGGCTTCGACGACTTTCGGGCCGCCGATCTTGCCGAGCGCATCCGCGGCGCGGCTGCGCACCCACCAGTCGTCGTCCGAGACCGCCTCCAGCAGCTCCTTGACCGACTTGGCGTTGCCGACTTCGTTCAGTACTTCGACGGCGGCGCGGCGCGCGTATTCGTTCTCGTCCTTGAGCACCGGGATCAGGTACTTGATCGTGTCCGGATCGTTGGCGCGGATGACGGCGTCGATGGCCTTGTTCTGCACGTCGATTTCCGGATCGCGCAGCAGGGCGCACAGCTGTTCCATGTCGAACGGGCCGTCCATGCGCGCCAGGGCTCCGAGCGTGGCGGCGCGCACCTGCTTGTTGGGATCCTTCAGCTGTTGCTGGAGCGCGCGCGAGACTTCCGGCCTGGGGAAGCGCGACAGGATGTTGATGATGTGCAGCCGGGCGACCGGGTCCTTGCCATTGAGGCGGCCCACGAGCTCGGGCAGATCGTTGTCGGTGGCCAGCTCACCCAGGATGCGGAACAAGGCGGCTTTTTCGTTGGCTTCCTGCTTGTAGGCGGCCGCCAGCAGCTCGCGCACCGACAGGCGGGCACGATGCGCCGTGATCACGTCGAGCAGCGCCGACTTGGCGATGCCCTCGGTATTCAGCGCCTCCAGCAGCATGGTGGCCGGGAATGCGCGGCTGCTCGACAGGGCCCAGGCCACGCCGGCAATGACGCGCGGGCTGCCCGTGACCATGGATTCGATGAATTTCGGGAACGTCTTCTGGTTCACCAGCCCGGTCAGGACTTCGATGTAGGCGACCGTGGCGATCTTGTCGGCGTCCGCCAGCGCCGCGGTGACGGGTTCGATGGCGCCGGGCCCGAGCTCGCGCAGCTTGGCGATGGCCTTCTGGGTCTTCGGAGCGGCGACGTCGGTCGCTTCCTTGAGCTCCAGAATGAACCGGTCCGCCCGGATGTTGGTGAAAAAACTCATGGAACCGATGAACCGCGACCGGCACGCCACGAACGGATGCGTTGTGCGAGCGCGGAATGAAGCAAGCGTCCGTCCTTTGTTGCCTGAACCCTGTTACAAAAATTATGCCACATGTCCCGTCAACAACAGCCGATCCGGGCCTTGGTCGGGGCGATTTTCGTTAGAATCGCGACCCTTCTTGTCCCGGCGGGCGTCTCCGCAAACATATGGTTCCAGAGCAATCCGCCGAGTTTCGCGCACTGGTCGAAAAATTTACTGATCCATTTCTCGGTCAGACGCTGGGAAGCGCACGCGCCGTCGAAGTTGCCGAGCGGAAAGGTGACGCGGCTCACGTTCGCGTCGCCCTCGGCTTCCCCGTAGCCGATTACGGGCAGGAGTTCGCGCGCGCCTTGCAGGCACACATCAGCGCCGCCGGCGGTCCGCCCGACGTGCGTATCGAACTAGTCTCGAAGATCACCGCGCATGCGGTGCAACGGCAACTGTCGCCGATGGGCACCATCCGCAACATCGTCGCCGTCGCCTCGGGCAAGGGCGGCGTCGGCAAGTCGACCGTGGCCGCGAACCTCGCGCTCGCCTGGGCGCGCCAGGGCGCGAAAGTGGGCCTGCTCGATGCCGACATCTACGGGCCGAGCATGCCCATCATGCTGGGCCTTACGGGCCAGCGGCCCACATCGCCTGACAACAAGTCCATCGTCCCGCTGCGGGCGCACGGCGTGGCCGCGATGTCGATCGGTTTCCTGGTGGATCCGGAACAGGCGCTGGTATTCCGCGGTCCCATGGCCACCGGCGCGCTGAGCCAGCTGCTGCGCGACACCGTCTGGGGCGAGCTCGACTACCTGGTGATCGACATGCCGCCCGGCACCGGCGACATCCAGCTCACGCTGTCACAGCAGGTGCCGGTCGCGGGCGCGGTCATCGTCACCACTCCCCAGGACATCGCGCTGGCCGACGCCCGCAAGGGGCTGCGCATGTTCGAGAAGGTCAACGTGCCGGTGCTGGGCATCGTCGAGAACATGAGCGTGCACGTGTGCAGCAACTGCGGGCACGTCGAGCACCTGTTCGGCGCCGGCGGCGGCGCCCGCATGGCGGCGCAGTACGGCGTCGAGTTGCTGGGCGAGTTGCCGCTGGACGCACGCGTGCGCGAGGAGGCCGATGGCGGCACGCCCACCGTGGTGGCCGCGCCGGATTCGCCGCGCGCGGCGCCTTACTTCCTCATGGCGCGCCGCGCGGCGGCCGCGCTCGCGCGCCGCGGCAAGGACCGTTCCAGCGTATTCCCGAAAATCGTCGTCGAAGAAAGCTAGAGAACCAGCGATGAGCATCAAGTCGGACAAGTGGATCCGCCGCATGGCGGAGCAGCAGCAGATGATCGAGCCGTTCGCGCCGGACCAGGTGCGCACCGCCGATGGTCACAAGATCGTGTCGTACGGCACGTCGAGCTACGGCTACGACGTGCGTTGCTCGCGCGAATTCAAGATCTTCACCAACATCAACTCGACCATCGTCGACCCGAAGGCCTTCGACGAGAAGAGCTTCGTCGACGTGCACGCCGACGTGTGCATCATCCCGCCGAACTCCTTCGCGCTGGCGCGTACCGTCGAGTACTTCCGCATCCCGCGTTCGACGCTGGTGGTGTGCCTGGGCAAGTCGACCTACGCGCGCTGCGGCATCATCGTCAACGTGACCCCGCTCGAGCCGGAATGGGAAGGCCACGTGACGCTCGAGTTCTCCAACACCACGCCGCTGCCCGCCAAGATCTACGCCAACGAAGGCGTGGCGCAGATGCTGTTCTTCGAGTCGGACGAGGTCTGCTCGACGTCGTACAAGGACCGGGGCGGCAAGTACCAGGGGCAGAAGGGCGTGACCCTCCCCAAGACCTGAACGCCCCGCTACTGCTCGAGGCTCTCGATCAGCATCGTGAACTCGACTTTCTTGCCGCGCAGGCGCTGCGCCTTCACCGGTAGATAGCCGAGCGCCGGCGCCACCCAGGTGCGCGTCACGCGGTCGCCGGCGGCGCGCCTGCTGGTGTAGAGGATGGTGTCGACCGTCCCCAGGGCGGTCTCGATGCGTTCGGTGCCCTCGCGCTGCAGTTCGTATTCCTTGAGCTTGTCGGTGTCGATGAGCCACACGCGGTCCTGCAGCGCGCCGTTTGCCAGCGCGCGCAGCGAGGCGATCTGCAGCGACATGGGGTCCTGCGCGCCGTCGGGTAGTTCGAGATCGACGGCATGCCCCTTGGCCGTGCCGGTGACGCGCCGGCGCGTCCAGTCGAACACCAGCCCGGTGGGTCGTTCCTTGTCGTCCATGCCGTTGAAGGCCTGCGGTATCACTTTCCCGTCCACGACCCGGAAAGTGGATGTCTGCGTGACCGCGTCGGAGAAAGCCATGCGGAATATGCCGCGCGCCGCGGCGCTGGCGCCGAACGTGTAGCGGTCGCCGCCGAGGGACTTGAGCTCGAGCGTCGAGCTGCCGGCCGTGATGCCCTTCCACTCGAGCGTGTAGCTCGCCTTGTACGGCTTGAGGTCGATGGGATCGGCGTGCGCCACCGCGCCTGCCGCCAGCAGGGCGCCGCACAGCAGCGCGCGCCGCATCCGCTCAGGCAGCCGCATCGCTTTCCTCGATGAGCGGGCCGGCCAGCGGTTCGCCGTCGAAATACACCGAGCCATTGCGCCACTGGATGCGGCCGGCGGCGATGAGTGAACAGACATGCGGGTAGATGATGTGCTCCAGTCCATGAACGCGCGCTGAAATCGTGTCCACGGTGTCGTCGGGTCGCACCTCGAGCCGGCCCTGCATGACCACCGGCCCACCGTCGAGCTCGGCGGTGACGTAATGCACGCTGGCCCCGTGGTGCGTTTCGCGGGCCGCCAGTATGCGGGCATGGGTATCGAGCCCCTTGTAGGCGGGCAGGAGGGAAGGGTGGATGTTCAGCAGTCTTCCCTCGAAGCGCTGCACGAAGGCCGGCGAGAGGATGCGCATGAATCCGGCGAGCGCGACCAGCTGCGCGCCGCTGGCTTCCAGCTCGCGGGCGAGCGCGTCCTCGAACGGCTCGCGCGCGGGGAATTCCCTGACGGGGACCACCGAGGTCGCCACGCCCAGCGCCGCGGCGCGCGCCAGGCCGCCCGCGCCGGGCCGGTCGGCGATCACCCTAACTACACGGTAGCGGCTGCCGGCGGACTGCGCGGCGCGCGCGATGGCTTCCATGTTGCTGCCGCGGCCGGAGATGACCACGGCCACGGGAAGCTCACGGCTCATTCCTCGATGACCACGCCGCGCGTGCCGCGTGCCACGCGGCCGATGACGGTCGCGGTCTCACCGGTCGCGCGCAACGAGGCCAGCGTCGCATCGACATCGGCGGGAGCGACGACGGCGATCATGCCGATGCCGCAATTGAAAGTGCGGTACATCTCGGCGGGCACGATGCGGCCCGTGGCCGCGAGCCAGTCGAACACCGGGTCGCGCGCCCAGGCCTTGCGTTCGAGCACCACCTCGAAGCCGTCGGGCAACACGCGCGGAATATTGTCGGTGAGCCCGCCGCCGGTGATGTGCGCGAAGCCCTTCACCTTGACCTTCTGCGTGAGCGCGAGCATCGACTTCACGTAGATGCGCGTCGGCGTCAGCAGGCGGTCGAACAGCGGCTTGCCGTCGAGCTGCGTCTGGCCGTTCGCCCCGGCCACCGACACCAGCTTGCGGATCAGCGAATAGCCGTTGGAATGCGGCCCGGAAGAGGCCATGCCGATGACCGCGTCGCCCGCGGCGGTGGCGGTGCCGTCGATGATCTGGTCGCGCTCCACCACGCCCACGCAGAAGCCCGCAAGATCGTAGTCGTCGCCGTGGTACATGCCGGGCATCTCGGCGGTCTCACCGCCGACCAGCGCCGCGCCGGCCTGCGCGCAGCCCTCGGCGATGCCGCGGATCACCGCCTCCGCCACGCCGACCTGCAATTTTCCGGTGGCGTAGTAGTCGAGGAAGAACAGCGGCTCGGCGCCCGAGACCGCGATGTCGTTGGCGCACATGGCCACCAGGTCGATGCCTATCTTGTCGTGGCGCCCGGTGTCGATGGCCAGCCGCAGCTTGGTGCCGACGCCATCGGTGCCGGATACCAGCACCGGCCTGCGGTAGCGCTCGAGCGGAACTTCCACCAGCGCGCCGAACCCGCCGATGCCGGCGAGTACCTCCTTGCGCAGGGTGCGTTTGACGACGGGCTTGATGCGTTCGACGAGTTCATCGCCCGCGTCGATGTCGACGCCGGCATCGCGATAGGTCAGTCCGGATTCAGTCATTAATTTTCTGGGGGTGGCGCGCGGCAGGTGGGGAAAAAACGTGCGATATTGTAGCCAATGCGGACTTTCCCCGTCGCTTTGATCGCGCTGGTGTTGCTCGGCTTCGCGTTGCCCGCGAGCGCCCTGCGCCAGGTGCGTGTCTACGAAACCAATGTCTCCTCGCAGACCGACCCCGCGGTCCAGGCGCAGGCCGGCCTGCGCACGGTGCTCGTGCGCGCCACCGGCTCGCGCGATGCCGCCAACGATCCGGCGCTGGCGGGGATACTCGCGCAGGCGCAGCAATACGTGATCGCTTCCCGCCCGGCGGCGAGCGGCAGCGGTACCACGGTGGTCTTCGATGCGGCGGCGCTGGAGCGCGACATCACCGCCGCGGGGCGCAGCGTCTGGCCGAGCGAACGTCCGCTGCTGCTCATCCTGCTGACCGGCGGGCCGGCCACCGGCGCCTTCGAGACCCGCCGCCAGGTCGAGAACGTGTTGAACGGCGCCGCGAATCGCCGCGGCCAGCCGATCCGCGTCGCGCGGCCGGAAGCCCTGAGCCTGCCCGTCACCGGCGACATCGCGCCCGATGCGGCGCTGGCGGCGGCGCAGCGGCTCGGCGCGGACGCGGTGATCATCGGCTACGGCGACGCCGTGCCGAGCGGCGGCGACTGGCGCTGGACCATGAGCGCCACCGGTATCAATGAATCCTGGAATGGCTCGCTGGAGGAGGCCGTGAACGGCGCCACCGATCTGTTCGTGCGCAACGCGCAGACCTTCGCCGCGTTGCCCGAAACCACCGTGCTCGTGGAAGTCGAAGGCGTGTCCTCGCTGCGCGAATACGCGCGCGTGACCGATCAACTCGGCGCTTCCGCCGGCGTGCGCGGCGTGCAGCTGGCCGAGGCCGCGGGCGCGCGCGCCACCTTCTCGGTGGTGGCGCGCGGCGGTGCGGACTCCCTGCAGGGCGCGCTTGCGTCGAATCCCAGCTTCGAACGCATCGATCCGCAGGCCGGCGGCGCCCTTGCTTACCGCTTCCGTCGCTGATGCTGCGCCACCTGCCCAACCTGATCTGCGTCGTGCGGATCGCGCTGATCTGGCCGACGATCGTCGCCCTGCAGGGCGGTGAATACTGGACGGCGCTCGCCCTGGTCGCGTTCTGCGCGGTGTCCGACGGGCTCGACGGCTGGCTGGCGAAGCGCTTCAACTGGACCTCGCACCTCGGCAAGATCCTCGACCCGCTGGCGGACAAACTACTGCTGGTGTCGCTGTTCCTGACGGCCGCGTGGATGAACCTGGTCCCCTGGTGGCTCACCGCGGTGGTGGTGGCGCGCGACGTGATGATCGGCGCCGGCGCGGTCATCTACCGCCTGTGGTTCGGGCCGCTGCACGGGCGCCCGACCATCGTCAGCAAGATCAATACCGGGATGCAGCTCGCGGTGGTGCTCGCCGCCATCCTCGGCGCGGCCTGCGGGCTGCCGACGCCGGAAATGGTGGTCGCGCTCGCCTGGCTGACGCTGGTCACGACCATGGTCTCGGGCGCCGACTACCTCGCGGTCTTCACCCGGCGCGCGCTGGCGACCTGACGGAAACGGATTTTCCATGCGGCAGCTGACGCTGGGCGTGCAACTCAAGGAGCGCGCCACCTTCGCGAGTTTCCTCACGGCGCGCAACCAGGAGCTGGTGGCGCACCTGCGGCAGGTCGCGGCCAATACCCCGCCGGGCGCCACCTGGCTCGCGGGCCCGCACACCGCGGGCAAGTCGCACCTGCTGCAGGCCGTGTGCGCGGCCGTGCCGGAGGGCAGGCGCGCCGCGTACCTGCCACTCGAAACGCTGCTGCCGTTCGGCCCGGAGACGCTCGGCGGCGCCGAGGCGCTGGATCTCGCCTGCTATGACGACGTGCAGGCGATCGCCGGGCTGGCTGCGTGGGAAGAACGGCTGTTCTCGTTGTGGCAGCGCTCGCTGGAGCGCGGCACTTCGCTGCTGTTCGCGGCGCGGGAGAGTCCCGCGCACGTGGACTTCGGTCTCGCGGACCTCAAGTCGCGCCTGACATCGTCGTCGGTGTTCGCGGTGCGCGAGCTCAACGACGACGAGCAGCTCGAGGCCCTGGCGCTGCGCGCCCGGCTGCGCGGCCTCGAGCTGCCGGTCGAGACCGCGCGCTACCTGCAGCGCCGTTTCCCGCGCGACATGCGCACGCTGTGCGAGGTGCTCGACACGCTGGATGACGCCGCCTTCGTGGCGCAGCGGCGGCTGACCGTGCCCTTCATCCGCGACGTGATCGACGGGCGTCCCGGCTGACGCTCAGCGGCGGGCGGCGCGCCCCGCGACCAGCGTGGCGGCCACTTCGGCGATGCGCCTGCCCTGTGCCTGCACCAGCGCGATCTCGTCGTCCGACAGCGCCGCCGGCTGCGTGGCGATGCCGGCGACGTGCGTGGCGCCGTAGGGCGTGCCGCCGGATCGCGTCTGGTTCAGGCCGCGCTCCGTGAACGGAATGCCGACCAGCAGCATGCCGTGATGCAGCAGCGGCAGCGCCATGGTCAGCAGCGTGGACTCCTGGCCGCCGTGCATGGTCTGGCTGGCGGAGAACACGCCGGCCGGCTTGCCGGACAGCGATCCATCCAGCCACAGCGACGAGGTGCCGTCGAGGAAATACTTGAGCGGCGCCGCCATGTTGCCGAAGCGCGTCGGGCTGCCTAACAACAGGCCGTCGCAGCGCCGCAGGTCGTCGAGCGTGGCGTACGGTGCGCCGGCGTCGGGCACCGGCTTGACCGGCCGTTCACTCTCGGCGCTCACCGGCGGCACGGTACGCAGCGTGGCGGTGCCACCGGCGGCTTCGACGCCGCGCGCCGCGTGACGCGCGAGCTCCGCGGTGGCGCCCTGTCGCGAGTAGAAGACGATGAGTATCTCGGCCATAGGTGGCGCATCATGCCGCATGATTTGCCGCAGGTCGCTGGTTTCAGGTCGCGTGCAGGGCGTGTTCTACCGCGCCAGCTGCGTGCGCAAGGCGCAGTCGCTCGGCGTCACCGGTTACGCGCGCAACCTGCACGACGGGCGCGTGGAAGTGCTGGCCTGTGGCGAACCCGCGCAGGTCGAGCAATTCATCGCATGGCTGTGGGAAGGATCGCCCGCGTCGCGGGTCGCCTCCGTCGACACCGTCGAGCTCGACCCGGCGGGCGTTCAGCGCGCGGAGACCTTCACCTCGGCCTGACGGCCGAGATCGTCGGCGCCGTTCCAGCGCGTCCACTGGTTGATCACCCGGTCGGAGTACCAGCGTTGGCCGACGCTGCCGTTGAAGCGCGCCAGCGCCCGCGCGATGTTGCCCTGCTCGCGTTTCATGTAGGCGCGGAAGATGGCGCAGCCCATGCGGATGTTCTCGGGCGCGCGGATCAGCTGGTGGCGGCGCATGCCGAGGTTCTCGGGCCAGAACGGCATGACCTGCATCAGGCCGACCGCGCCGGCGCTCGACACGGCGTAGCGGTTGAAACTGCTCTCGATGTCGATGATGGCCATGACCAGTCCCGGCGGGATGCGGATCTCGCCCGGCCGATTGGCCTCGCAGAACACGTTCTTGAGGATGGCCATGCGCTCGTCGCGGTCCGGCACGCGCTTGCGCAGGCGCGGCTCCATCATCTTGTACCAGACCGCCGAGTCGTAGCGATCCTCGAAGCACTCGGCCTGCTCAATGGCGTGCTGCACGGCGGCCTTGATCTCGGGCTCGCGCTGCGCGTCGGCCGACGGCGCGGCCCGCGCCGCCAGCGGCAGCAGCGCGAGCAGCGGCAGCAGGGCGCGCAGCGGCCTCATGCGGTAGTTAGCTGGCGAGCCGCCCGCGCAGCCAGGCGAGCGCCTCGTTGGCCGGGAATTCCTCGGCGGCCTCGGCGCGCCGGTGGCGGTACTCGAGGACGCCGCGTTCCAGGCCGCGGTCGCCCACGACCACGCGGTGCGGAATGCCGATGAGCTCGGTGTCGGCGAACTTGACGCCGGGCCGCTCGTCGCGATCGTCGAGCAGCGCGTCGACCCCCGCGGCGATGAGCTCGCGGTACAGGTTCTCGGCGGTGTCGCGCACGCGTTGTGACTTGCTGGCATTGATCGGTACCACCACCACCTGGAAGGGCGCGATGGCGTCCGGCCAGATGATGCCGCGCGCATCATGATTCTGTTCAATGGCGGCGGCAACGACGCGTGTCACACCGATGCCGTAGCAGCCCATGTACAGGGTGGCCTGCTTGCCGGTCTCGTCCAGCACGGTGGCGCCCATGGCCTCGCTGTATTTCTGGCCGAGCGCGAAGATGTGGCCGACCTCGATGCCGCGCGCGATGCCCAGGGTTCCCTTGCCGGTGGGCGAGGGGTCGCCCGGCACCACGTTGCGGATGTCCACGGCCGCAGGTTCCGGCAGGTCGCGGCCCCAGTTGACGCCGGTGAGGTGCGCGTCCTTCTTGTTGGCGCCGCAGACGAAGTCCGCCATGGCGACCACGGAATGATCGGCATAGACCCTGCCCTCGAAGCCCACCGGGCCGAGAAACCCCGCCTCCGCGCGCGTACCGGCCGCGATGGAATCCTGCGAGGCCATGCGCAGCGGGCTGGCGACGCCGGGCAGCTTCTGCGCCTTGACGGCGTTGAGCTCGTGATCGCCACGGACCAGCAGGGCGACCACGCCGCCCTCGCTGCCGTCGACCAGCAGCGTCTTCACCAGCCGGCTGGCGGGTAGTTTGAGCTGCCGGGTGACTTCCTCGATGGTGCGCGCATTGGGCGTCGCGACCTCGGCCATCGCGGCGCCCGGCGCGGGGCGCGGCGTCGACGGCGGCACGGCAACGGCCATCTCGAGGTTGGCGGCATACGAGTCGCCATCGGAGAACGCGATGGCATCCTCGCCGGACTCGGCCAGCACGTGGAACTCCTCCGAGGCCGAGCCGCCGATGGCGCCAGTGTCGGCCACCACCGAGCGGAACTTCAGCTGCAGGCGCGTGAAGATCGCCGTGTAGGCCTGGTGCATGGCGTCGTAGCTCTTCTGCATCGCCTCGGGGCTGATGTCGAACGAGTAGGCGTCCTTCATGAGGAATTCGCGGGCGCGCATCACGCCGAAGCGCGGGCGGCGCTCGTCGCGGAACTTCATCTGCACCTGGTAGAAGTTCACGGGCAGCTGCCGGTAGCTCTTGAGCTCGTTGCGCGCGATGTCGGTGATGACTTCCTCGTGCGTCGGGCCCACGCAGAAATCGCGCTCGTGGCGATCCTTGAAGCGCAGCAGCTCGGGGCCGAACTTGTCCCACCTGCCGGATTCCACCCACAACTCGGCGGGTATGGCGGCCGGCATCAGCACTTCGAGCGCGCCGGCACGATCCATCTCCTCGCGCACGATGTTCTCGACCTTGCGCATGGTGCGCAGGCCCAGCGGCATCCAGGTGTAAAGCCCGGCGGCGAGCTTGCGGATGAGGCCCGCGCGCAGCATGAGCTGCTGGCTCACGACATCTGCATCGGCGGGAGTTTCTTTGGTCGTGTTGACCGGGTATTGGGACCAGCGCATGGAGGCGCGAGAGTGTATCAGGTGGGGGATTCGCCTATGATGCCGGCCGTGACAACGGAGCTACCCCAGACGGCGAAATCGCCAAGCCGCGGCATCTACCTGCTGCCGAACCTGCTGACCACTGGCTGCCTGTTCTCCGGTTTCTATTCCATCGTCGCGGCCATCGACCGCAACTTCGCCATCGCCGGCGGCGCGATCTTCGTCGCGCTGCTGTTCGACGGCGTCGACGGCCGGGTGGCCCGCTGGACCAAGACGGAGAGTCCCTTCGGCAAGGAGTACGACAGCCTCGCGGACATGGTGGCCTTCGGCCTCGCGCCGGCCGTGCTGGTCTACCAGTGGGGCGTGATCCGCATCGGCGAGTACGGCCACGAGTGGCGGCGCTTCGGCTGGATCATCGCGTTTTTCTACGCGCTGTGCGCGGCGTTGCGCCTGGCGCGTTTCAACGTGCACTCCGCCAGCGGCGACAAGCGCTACTTCCAGGGTCTCGCCAGCCCGTCGGCCGCGGCCACGGTGGCCGGCTTCGTCTGGTTCTTCGCCAAGTGGCGCGAGCCGGGCCTGCCGGGCCTGGTGCTGGCGTTCGCGGTCACCGGCTACGCGGCCGCGCTCATGGTGTCCTCGTTCGCGTACCTGAGCCTCAAGCAGGTCGACGTCGACAAGCGCGTGAAGATCTCGTGGATCGCCTTCGTGCTGCTGCCCATGCTGGTCATGATCGCGTGGGACCCGCCGACCATGTTGTTTGCCATGTTCGTGTCGTACGCGACCTACGGGCCGGTGACCTGGGTAGTGAGGAAGCTGCGCCGTCCCAGGCTCACGGGTTGAGAGTGTTGAGTTGCGGGTGATGCATGCAAGACGGGCCCCTGCGTAACGCCTACCTGGACGCGCTCGGCATCGATCGCTGGGTGCGGCGCGATGCACCGGCCGAGTCGGTGCCCGAAGCGCCCATCGCGAGCGCGCCCGTGACCGCGCCGCCGACTTCCGCCATCGCGCGACAGGTCCGGGCCGAGGCCGTGTCCGCGTCCGTGCCCGTCCCGGTGCGTGCGCGCGCACCCCTGGGCCCGATCACGGACTGGGATGAGCTGCGCGGGCTGGTCGCAGCCTGCACAGCCTGCGATCTCTGCAAGACGCGCACCCAGACCGTGTTCGGCGTGGGCGATACCCGCGCCGACTGGCTGGTCATCGGCGAGGCGCCGGGCGGCGACGAAGACCGCCAGGGTGAACCCTTCGTCGGCCGCGCCGGTCAACTGCTCAATGCCATGCTGCTCGCCATCGGGCTGCCGCGCGAAACCGTGTTCATCGCCAACATCCTCAAGTGCCGGCCGCCCGGCAACCGCGATCCGAAGCCGGAAGAGGTCGCGAACTGCCTGCCGTTCCTCGCGGCGCAGATCGCCTTGCTGAAGCCGAAGATCATCCTGGTGGTCGGCCGCATCGCCGCACAGACGCTGCTGGGGACGGATGCGCCGCTCGCGCGCCTGCGCGGCAAGCTGCACCACTTCGGCGAGGCGCGTACGCCCCTGGTCATCACCTATCACCCGGCATATCTGTTACGCACGCCGGCCGACAAGCGCAAGGCCTGGGACGACCTCAAGTTCGCGCGCGCCACGTACCAGAAGCTCGCGGCGGGGACTAACTAGTGGCCGCGGCACCCGAAGACCTGCGCGAGGTGCCGGAAGTCCAGATCCGGCCGATGATGGAAATCGACCTGCCGCAGGTCGCCGCCGTCGAGCAGCAGAGCTACGCGTTTCCGTGGAGCGAGAACATCTTCCGGGATTGCCTGAGGGTGGGTTACACCTGCCGGGCGCTCGACCTGGACGGGCAGATCATCGGCTATGGGGTCATGAGTCTCGGCGCGGGCGAGGCGCACATCCTCAACGTCTGCGTGCGCGACGAGTTCCGCAACCTCGGTTTCGGGCGCCGCCTGCTCGAACACCTGCTCGAGCGCGCCGCGGCTTCGGGCGTCGCGGAAGCCTTCCTCGAGGTCCGGCCCAGCAACCTGGCGGCGATCCGCCTCTATCAACACCTGGGATTCGAACAAATCGGCATTCGCCGCGGGTATTATCAGGCCCCCGACGGGCGTGAAGACGCCATCGTGCTGAAGCGCGAGCTCTCGGCCTCGGGCAAGACCTTATCCACCTGAGCCAATTTCGATGACTTCGACCGGGCAGGAAACGGCGCGGCGCCGCACGTTTGCCATCATTTCGCATCCCGACGCGGGCAAGACCACGCTCACCGAGAAGCTGCTGCTGTTCGGCGGCGCCATCCAGATGGCCGGCACCGTCAAGGGCCGCAAGGCCGCGCGCCACGCGACCTCCGACTGGATGGCGCTCGAGAAGCAGCGCGGCATCTCGATCACCTCCTCGGTGATGCAGTTCCCGTTCCGCGAGAAGATCATCAACCTGCTCGACACGCCGGGCCACGAGGACTTCTCGGAGGACACGTACCGCACGCTGACCGCGGTAGATAGCGCGCTGATGGTCATCGACTGCGCCAAGGGCGTCGAGGAGCGCACCATCAAGCTGATGGAGGTCTGTCGCCTGCGCGACACGCCGATCATGACGTTCATCAACAAGCTGGATCGCGAGGGCCGCCCGCCCATCGAGCTGCTCGACGAGGTCGAGAGCGTGCTCAGGATCCGCACCGCGCCCGTGACCTGGCCCATCGGCATGGGACGCGACCTCGCCGGCATCTACCACCTGCTCGAGGACAAGATATACGTGTACGAGGCCGCGGGTCGCGGCGAGCGCGGCAGCAACCGCGTGATCCAGGGATTGCACAGCGCCGAGGGCCGCGAGTTCCTCGGCGAGCGTGCGCGACACTTCGACGACGAGATCGAGCTGGTGCGCGGCGGCACGGCGGAGTTCGACCTCGAGGACTACCTGGCCGGCAAGCAGACGCCGGTGTTCTTCGGCTCGGCCATTTCGAACTTCGGCGTCGAAGAGCTGCTGGCGCACTTCGCGGTGCACGCGCCGGCGCCGCGCCCGCGCGAGACGAAGCAGCGCGAAGTCGACTCGACCGAGGAGAAGCTCACCGGCTTCGTGTTCAAGATCCAGGCCAACATGGATCCGCAGCACCGCGACCGCATCGCGTTCATGCGGCTGTGCTCGGGCAAGTACAACCGCGGCATGCGCATGTACCACGTGCGCCTCGACAAGGAGATGCGCATCGCCGACGCGCTCACCTTCATGGCCGCGGACCGCTCGGCCGCCGATGAAGCCTTCGCCGGCGACATCATCGGCCTGCACAACCACGGCACCATCAACATCGGCGACACTTTCACCGAGGGCGAGCAGCTCACGTTCACCGGGATCCCGAATTTCGCGCCGGAGATGTTCCGCCGCGCGGTGCTCAAGGATCCGTTGAAGATGAAGCAGCTGGGCAAGGGCCTCGGGCAGTTGTGCGAGGAGGGCGCGACGCAGCTGTTCAAGCCGCTGCGCAACAACGACCTGATCCTCGGCGCCGTGGGGCAGCTGCAGTTCGAAGTGGTGGCGTTCCGGCTGCAGGATGAATACGCGGTGGCCTGCGTGTTCGACACCGTGAACGTCTACACCGCGCGCTGGGTGTACTGCGACGACGAGAAGCATCTCGAGGAATTCCGCGCCAAGGCGCACGACCACCTGGCGCTGGATCACTCCGGTGCGCTGGTGTACCTCGCGCCGTCGCGCGTGAACCTCGATCTCACCATCGAGCGCTGGCCGAAGATCACCTTCCGGGCAACCCGCGAGTCGCAGTAAGGAAAGGGGCTATTCCCCATTCCCCGGGAAAGGGGAATGGCCCCATACTGCCGCCCGGTGCGTGACCTGCTGAAAAACCGACCGGTGCTCGCTTGGGCGATGTACGACTGGGCGAACTCGGCTTTCGCCACCACGGTCATGGCGGGATTCTTCCCGGTGTTCTTCCAGAAATTCTGGAGTGTCGACCTCACGCCGACGGACACCACCTCGCGCCTCGGCTACGGCAATGCCGTCGCGGGAGCCGTGATCGCCATCCTCGCGCCCATCCTCGGCGCCATCGCCGACCGCGGCGGGCGGCGCAAGCAGTTCATGTTCGTGTGGACCTTGTTAGGCGTGGTGGCCACCGGCGGCCTGTACCTGGCGGCGCATGGGCAGTGGGTCGTGGCGCTCAGCCTGTTCGTGCTGGCCACCATCGGCTTCAATGGCGGCATCGTGTTCAACGATTCGCTGCTGCTCGACGTGGCGGAGACCCGCGAGCTCGACCGCGTCTCCGCGCTCGGCTACTCGCTGGGCTATCTCGGTGGCGGCCTGCTGTTCCTCGCCAACGTGCTCATGGTGCAGCACCCTTCCTGGTTCGGCCTCGCGGATGCGGGGCAGGCGGTGCGCGTGGCGTTCGTCACCGTCGCGGTGTGGTGGCTGGTGTTCACCATCCCGGTGATGCGCGGCGTGAAAGAGCAGCAGCGAGGCCCGCATCTGCCTTTCGGCCAGGCGGTGGTCGTCGGGTTCAAGGAACTGAAGAGCACCATCACGCACGTTCGCCGGTACCGCACCATCGTGATGTTCCTGCTGGCTTACTGGTTCTACATCGACGGCGTGAACACCATCATCAAGATGGCGGTGAACTACGGCACGGCCCTGGGCCTGGACACCGGCAAGCTGCTGGCGGCACTGCTGGTCACGCAGTTCGTGGGCTTCCCCGCGGCGCTGCTGTTCGGCTGGCTGGGCGACCGGATCGGGGCGAAGCGCGCCATCCTCATCGGCCTGCTGGTGTACTCGGGCATCACCGTGTACGCCTACTTCCTCGACAGCGAGACGGAATTCTTCGTGCTCGCGATGGCCGTGGGCCTGGTGCAGGGCGGTGTGCAGAGCCTGTCGCGCTCGCTGTTCGGGCGGCTGGTGCCGGAAGGCAAGAATGCCGAGTTCTTCGGCTTCTACAACATGATGGGCAAGTTCGCGACGGTGCTCGGTCCATTGCTGATCGCGGTGGTCGCGGGCGTCACCCACGATGAACGCGCGTCCATCGTCTCGCTGGTTTTGCTGTTCCTGGTGGGCGGCGCGCTCCTGTGGCGCGTGAAGCTCACACCGCGAGAAGCTTGACGTCCCGTTCGAAGCTCGCGATCTCGGCGGCCTTCGCCCCGGGGCCGAAGCGCAGCCGCGCATAGCGCGCCGCCAATGCGGCCACGCGCTCCGCGAGCTCGGGCCGCAGCGCCCCCACGCGCCGCGCGAAATCGATCGGCCCCTCGTGCGCCTGCCGCGCGGGCGCGACCCGCTCCAGCTTGCGCGTGGCGCGCAGCCACGCACGCGTGATGCGGTCCGGCCGGCCGCGCGCGACACTGCGGCGCAGGGTGAGCGCCACCCAGGAAATCCACACCAGCAGGCCCGCCGCGAAGGCCCAGCCCAGGTGCTGCCATTCCGGCGAGTCGATGCCGAGCTTCTCGAGCAGGTGCAACTGGGCGCGCAGGTTGAACTCCACGA
Source organism: Steroidobacteraceae bacterium (assembly GCA_035701825.1). Classification (GTDB taxonomy): domain Bacteria; phylum Pseudomonadota; class Gammaproteobacteria; order Steroidobacterales; family Steroidobacteraceae; genus CADEED01. The sequence goes on along the minus strand of DASSRK010000053.1, from coordinate 19,089 downwards.
CGTGCTCCTGCCACCACTGGTCGGCGCCGTCCCACAATTGCCGCAGGCGGTTCAGCAGCGTGCTTCGATGGAACGCGACGCTGGTCGCGGGCAGCGAATCCGGCAGCAGGTCGAACACGCCGCGCTGCAGACGCTCCGGCGCGACCACCGCGGTGGGATCGATGCGCACCCAGCCGCGGCCCTGCAGCCAGACCTCCGTCCAGGCGTGCGCCTCGGACTGGCGCACCAGTAGATAGCCGCCCACCGGGTTCCACTCGCCGCCGAGGTAGCCGGTCACGATCCGCGCCGGAATCCCGGCCGCGCGCATCAGCGTGGCATAGGCCGAGGCGAAATGACCGCAGAAGCCGCGCTTGCTGTCGAACAGCGTGGTGTCCACCGAATCGATCGAGGTGGTGCCGGGCTCGAGCGTGTACTCGAGGCCGTTGTCGCGGAACCAGTCGAGCATGGCCTGTGCGTACTGCGCGTCGCTCGAGGCGCGGGCGCGCATCTCGAGCGCCAGCGCGCGGGCGCGCGGGTTGCGATCCGGCGGCAGGCGGGTCTCGTAGCTGCGGCCGCCGGCGGAGAGCGGCGCCGCGCTGCGCGTGCGCAGGTGCGATACCGCGTCGTAGCTGGTGGTGGTGACGATGGGATTCGGCGCGATCAGCATGCTGTCGCGATTCAGGTAGACGTCGCGCCGCGGGCTCGCGGCGACGGTGTCGAGCGCGAACAGCCAGGGCTGGTCGGTGGGTTCGAGGGTGATGCGGTAGCGCACCGGCTCGCCCACCATCTCCGGCCGTTCGGCGTCGTACTGCGGGAAGTTCTCGCGCCGCCAGGTGAAGCCGTCGAAGCTGTCGAGCACCGGGCCACGCCAGTACAGCGCGGCGCGCGGCGGAAGCGCGCCTTCGAACCGCGCGCGGAACGCGGGTTCGTACTCCGTGGCCAGCTTGCCGATGCTGCCCGGCGACATCTCGTCCGAAAGGCCGGTGGAGGCGCCGGCGCCGGCCTCGAGCGCCCAGAACTGCCCGGCGACGCGCGGGAAGAACGCGAAGCACAGCGCCGCGAGCGGCACGGCCATGAGCAGCGCGCGCGCCGCAAGCGTCAGGGCCGCGCGCGTGGTGAACTGCGGCACGTCGTGCGCCACCAGCGCGATCGCGGCGCAGGCGCCCCACAAGGTCACCAGGTAGAGCGGCACCCGCCACAGCCCCTGCGCGCCGAGCCCGGCGGCCAGCAGCAGGAACAACGCCACGCCGATCACGATGGCATCGTCGCGCCGCGAGCGCGACTCGAGCAGCTTGAGCGCGCCCATGACCACCAGCAGCGCCGTACCGGCGGCGAGACCGTTCAGCGTGCGGAAGCTCGCGGCCACGGCGACCACCATCACGGCCGTCACCGCGCCCAGCAGGAATCGGGTCCCGGGCCGGCGCCGCGGCACCGACACGCGACCCGTGGCGATCAGCACGCGCCACACCACGCTCGCCAGCGCGATGGCCAGGCACCAGGCGGGCGCGGAGCGCACGCTGAGCAGCAGCGCGGCGCCGAACACCAGCGCGGCGGCGATCGGTGCGCGGCGCGCCGGGTTCACCAGGGCTCACCACTGCCATACAGCGCGAGGCCATTGAGGCAGCGCGCGCGATGCTCGCTGCCGCTGGCGGGCGCCACTTCCTGGCCGCCTATCTTCAGGCCATAGCGTTCGCCGCGCGCATGCGCCGCGACGATCCAGGCCGCGAGCTGCTCGAGTCGCTGCTCGACGTCGCTGCCGGGCACGCTGGCGAAATCGAAGGTGCGCTGGTGCGCGGCCGGCGACTGGTAGGTCTTGACCAGCAGGCCGCGGCCGCGCGCGTACGCGCCCCAGGCAACCTGGCGCGGCGAATCGCCATCGCGGAACTCGCGCAGCCCCGCCCATTCCTCGTCGCCGGCACGATGGATGGACGTCGCGCTGCCGCCGATCGCCGCCTCGGGCGGCGGCTCGCGCTGGCCGCGCGGCGGTGGCCAGGCAAGCAGCGACAGCGGCAGGTGCAGCCAGGTCCAGGCGCGGAACAGCCCGAACGGGAAGGCGCAGGACAGCCTGATGCGCTCGATGCGCACGCGGCCGCGCTTCTCCAGCTCCACGGGCAGTTCGGCGCGCGCGGTGGCCCCGACCGGCACGCTCAGCGAGACGCGCGCCGCCTCGCACGCGCACTCGAGGCCGATGCGCGGTGTGTCCGCGGTGTTCTCGAGCGTGATCGACAGGCGCCCGTGTTCGCCCGCGAACCCGTCCACCGTGGCCACGCTGCGCACCACGGTGCCGGCGAGGTTGCGATGGCACAGGTGCATCGCGATCAGCGCGAAGCCGCCGAGCAGGAAGGTGATCAGCAGCGCGACGCTGTTGCCGTAGTTGAGGCCGGCGATCAGCATCACGAACAGCAGCGCGGCGAAGGCGTAGCCGCCGCGGGTCGGAAGGATGTAGATGCGCCGCGTGCTCACCGGCACCGGAAGACGGTCTTCGCCCTGGCGGCGACGCGCCCAGTCGGCCACCCGGCGACGCAGCCTGTGGCCCAGGCCTTTTCCGCTGCTTGACGCCGGCTGCGTCGCGGCGCCCATGGACTCAGACCGGGACCGGAACGCTGCGCGCGATGTCGGCGACCAGCGCCGCGTGGTCCATGCCGGTGGGCGAGTCCGCGGCTTCCAGGCGGTGCGAGGCGACGGCGGCGAACACCGCCTGCACGTCCTCGGGCAGCGTCAGGTCGCGGCCGGCGAGCAGCGCCCAGGCGCGTGCCGCGCGCACCAGCCCCTGGCCGGCGCGCGGCGACAGGCCGATGCGGATCTCGCTGCGATCGCGCGTGCTGGCGAGCAGCGCCTGCACGTAACCCACCAGCGCGGGCGAAAAGTGCACGCGCTGCGCGGCGGCCTGCAGCTCGCGCACCGCGTCGGGATTCAGCACCGGCTGCAGGCCGGAGAGCAGGTCGCGCCGATCGCCCTCGGTGAGCAGCGCGCGTTCGTGGGCGGCGTCGGGATAGCCGAGCGAAATGCGCATCAGGAAGCGGTCGAGTTGCGACTCCGGCAGGCGGAAGGTCCCCAACTGCTCGAAGGGATTCTGCGTGGCCACCACGAAGAACGGGTCGGGCAGGCGATAGGTGGTCACGTCGACGCTCACCTGGCGCTCTTCCATGGCCTCGAGCAGCGCGCTCTGCGTCTTGGGGCTCGCGCGATTCACTTCGTCCGCGAGCAGCAGCTGCGTGAACATCGGCCCTTTCCGGAAGGAGAATTCACCGCGGGTCGCATCGAACACCGACACGCCGATGATGTCGGCGGGCAGCAGGTCCGAAGTGAATTGCACGCGCTGCCAGGCGAGACCCAGCACCTGCGCGAGCGCGTGCGCGAGGGTGGTCTTGCCGACGCCGGGCACGTCCTCGATGAGCAGGTGGCCGCGCGCCAGCAGGCAGGCGAGGGCGAGGCGCACCGCCTCGGGTTTGCCGAGGATGATCCGGTCGAGCGTGGCGAGGGCTTGTTGGAGCGGCTGGGTCACGCGCGGACTATAGCCTGACGGTTGCAAGTCCACGCGTGCGCCCGGCCAGCCATCCTGACTATTGGCCCCGAGCTATTGGCCGAGCCGCCGTACCCGTTCGAGCTGCGCGGCCAGGCCGGCGTTCTGCGCCTCGAGCTCCGCGACGCGTGCGCGGTCCGCGGCGACCAGCTCGGGCGGCGCGTTGCGCACGAAGTTCTCGTTGCCGAGCTTGCCCTTGAGCTTGCCGATGTCGGATTCGTGCTTCGCGATTTTCCGGCTCAGGCGTTCGATCTCGGCCTTCGGGTCGATGAGCCCGGCCATGGGCACCAGCAGGGTGAGATCCTGGACAATGGCGGTCGCCGATTCCGGCGCGGTCTCGCCGGCGGCAAGTTGCCGGATGCTCTCCAGCCCCGCGAGCCGCGCCAGCCAGGCGTAGTGCTTTTCCGCGAGCGCGGCGTCCCGTGGGCCGGCGTTCTGCAGCAGCAGCGGGATCCGGCGCGACGGCGCGATGTCCATCTCGCCGCGGATCTGGCGCACCGCGAGGATGAACTTCTGCATCCAGGCGACTTCGCCTTCGGCTTCCGCGTCCGATGCGAAATCCGTGGCCGCGGGGTAGGGCGCGAGCATCACCATGTCCGGTTGCGCGGGTGCGCCGCGGAAATTGGTGGCCGCCGCCAGCGGCGCGGTGATCGGCGCGACGCGCTGCCAGATCTCCTCGGTGATGAACGGCATGATGGGATGCAGCGCGCGCAGCAGCGCTTCGAGCGTGGTCACCAGGGTGCGGCGCGTGCCGCGCTTCTGCGCCTCGGTGGAGGTCTCGCCCTGCAGTACCGGCTTGGTGAGCTCCAGGTACCAGTCGCAGAACTCGTACCAGGTGAATTCGTACAGCGCCGTGGTGGCGAAGTCGAAGCGGTAGTCCTCGAGCGCGCTGTCGACCTGCGCGATCGTGGCCGCGAAGCGCGACACGATCCAGCGGTCGGCGACGGACAGTTCGGCATCGCCGACCAGCTCGCCCTGGCCCTCGATCGTCATCAGCACGAAGCGCGACGCGTTCCACAGCTTGTTGCAGAAGTTGCGGTAGCCGGCGACCCGGCCCATGCCGAAGTTGATGTCGCGCGCCACGCCGGCGAGCGAGGCCATCGTGAAACGCAGCGCGTCGGTGCCGTAGGCCGCGATGCCCTCGGGGAACTGCTTGCGCGTGTTCTTCTCGATGCCCGGCGCGAGATGCGGCTGCATGAGGCCGGTGGTGCGCTTGGCGACCAGGGCATCGAGGCTGATGCCATCGACGATGTCGAGGGGGTCGAGGACATTGCCCTTGGACTTGGACATCTTGTCGCCGTGCTCGTCGCGGATCAGGCCGGTGATGTACACGTCGCGGAACGGCACGTCGCCCATGAACTTCAGGCCCATCATCATCATCCGGGCGACCCAGAAGAAGATGATGTCGAAGCCGGTGATCAGCACGTCGGTCGGGTAGTACTTCTTGAGCTCGGGCGTGGTGTCCGGCCAGCCGAGCGTGGAGAAGGGCCAGAGCGCCGAGGAGAACCAGGTGTCGAGGACATCGGCGTCCTGAGTCAGCTTCACGGACGGCGCGAGCGAGTGCTTGCTGCGCACCTCCGCCTCGTCGCGGCCCACGTAGATGGCGCCGGCCTCGTCGTACCACGCCGGGATGCGATGACCCCACCAGAGCTGGCGGCTGACGCACCAGTCCTTGATGTTCTTCATCCACTCGTAATAGGTCTTGGTCCAGTTCTCCGGCACGAAGCGCGTGCGGCCGTCCTCGACGGCCTTGAGCGCCGGCCCGGCCAGCGGCGCGATCTTCACGTACCACTGGTCGGTGAGGTACGGCTCGATGACCGCGTTGGTGCGGTCGCCGCGCGGAACTTTCAGCTTGTGGGGCTCTATCTTCTCGATGAGCCCGAGCGCCTCGAGGTCGGCGACGATCTGCTTGCGTGCCGCGAAGCGATCCATCCCGCGGTACTGCGCCGGCGTGTTCTCGTTGAGCTTCGCGTCGGGCGTGAAGATGTTGATCTGCGGCAGGTCGTGCCGCTGGCCCATGTCGTAGTCGTTGAAATCGTGCGCCGGCGTGATCTTCACGCAGCCGGAACCGAACGCCGCGTCGACGTAGGAGTCGGCAATGACGGGGATGGTGCGGCCGGTGAGCGGCAGCTCGAGCTGCCTGCCGACCAGGGCCTGGTAACGCTGGTCGTCGGGGTTCACCGCGACCGCGCTGTCGCCTAACAAGGTTTCGGGGCGGGTGGTGGCGACGATGACGTGACCACCGCCGCCCACGAGCGGGTAGCGGATGTGCCACAGCGAGCCGTTCTCTTCCTCGGACAGCACTTCGAGATCGGACACGGCGGTGAGCAGCACCGGGTCCCAGTTCACCAGGCGCTTGCCGCGGTAGATCAGGCCCTCGTCGTGCAGGCGCACGAACACCTCGGTGACCGCGCGGGACAGGGCGGGGTCCATGGTGAAGGTGTCGCGCGACCAGTCGACCGAGTCGCCGAGACGGCGCATCTGGCGCGTGATGGTGCCGCCGGACTGCTCCTTCCACTGCCACACGCGCTCGAGGAATTTCTCGCGGCCCAGGTCGAGGCGATGGATCTTCTCGGCGGCGAGCTGGCGTTCGACCACCATCTGGGTGGCGATGCCGGCGTGGTCGGTGCCGGGCTGCCACAGCGCCGCGTCGCCGCGCATGCGGTGCCAGCGCGTCAGCGCGTCCATCAGGGTGTGCTGGAACGCGTGGCCCATGTGCAGCGTGCCGGTGACATTCGGCGGCGGCAGCATGGTGCAGAACGGAGGGCCGTCGCCCCTGGGCGCGAACTCGCCCGATGATTCCCAACGCTCGTAGATCCGGCGCTCGATGTCGCCGGGGGTGTAGGCCTTGTCCATGGAGGGCCGGGATTATAGAGGGTGCCGGGCCGGCAAACCGGCAAAACTCGACTGGGGGGAGTTTTGCGGGTTCGCCGGCCCGGCACCGTCTTCGATACCCCGGGCCAGGCACGGCGGCGCGCTAGAGATTGTGGGTCTGCGGTTCGATCGATTGGGCGCGGTAGGCCTTGAAGCGTTCGCGGCCGGCGGCGCGCACCTCGGGCCGCGCGTCGAGGAACTCGGCCACGCGCGCGAAGTTGCCGAAGAACGGCGGCACCGCGCCGGCGAGGTTCAGCAGCACGTCGGCGTGCCCTTCCGGCAGGGCGCCGGTAGTTAGTACGACGGGCGCTTCGCAGGGCGTGCCGGCCTGCTGGCCGCCGCGCGCCTGCGGCGCGACCAGCGTTTCGTGCGGCACGAAGCTGCCGTCGCCGAAGGTCCACAGGAGCTCATCGAAGCGCCGCAGCGCCTCGGCGTCGTCGAGCAGCACCACGACCTGCTGTTTCGCGAGGTAGGCCTTCTCGGCCACGCGACACGCGAGGCGCAGGCGCACGTCGGCGCCGCTCTCGCCGCTGACGTAGAAGTCGACCCGTGGCTGCGCCACGGCGATCAGCGCGTGGACGCGCGCCGCAGCAGGTACTCGAGCAACAGCCCGCTCGGGCGGCCGGTGCTGCCCTTGCCGGCGCCGCCCTGGTAGGACGTGCCCGCGATGTCGAGATGGGCCCAGGACAGGCCCTGCGTGAACTTGCCGAGGAACGCCGCGGCGGTGATCGAGCCGCCGTCGCGGCCCGCGACGTTCGCCATGTCGGCGAAGTTGCTCTTGAGCTGCTCGCCGTATTCCTCGGTGAGCGGCATGTGCCAGGCGCGGTCGTCGGCCGCGAGGCCGCAGTCGACCAGCTCCCTGGCCAGCGCGTCGTCGTTGGCGAACACGCCGGTGTGGTGCGTGCCGAGCGCCACGACAATGGCGCCGGTGAGCGTCGCCATGTCGATGACGGTCGAAGGCTTGTAGCGCTTGGCGTAGTTGAGCGCATCGCACAGGATCAGCCGGCCCTCGGCGTCGGTATTCAGGATCTCGACGGTGAGGCCCTGCGCGCTGGTGACGATGTCGCCGGGCTTGATGGCGCGGCCGTCCGGCATGTTCTCGCAGGACGCCACGAGGCCGATGACGTTCAGCGGCAGGTTGAGCTCGCCCACGGCATTCATGGTGCCGAGCACGCACGCGGCACCGCTCATGTCGAACTTCATCTCGTCCATCAGCGGCGGATCCTTGAGCGAGATGCCGCCGGTGTCGAAGGTGATGCCCTTGCCGACCAGCACCACGGGCGCGTTCTTCGCCTTCGGGTGCCGGTGCTCGATGACGATGAAGCGCGGCGGCTGCTCGCTGCCCTGGGTGACCGCGAGGAAGCAGCCCATCTTCTCGCGCTTGATCTCGGGCAGGCCGAGTACCTTCACCTTGAGCGACTTGTGGGTCTTGGCGAGGCCCTCGGCGGTCCTGCCGAGGTAGGTAGGCGTGCAGACGTTGCCTGGAAGGTTGGCGAGGTTGCGCATCAATGCGGCGCCGCCGGCGAGCGCGGTGCCCTGGCGGAAACCGTTCTTCACGGCCTGCGCGGCCTTGGCCGGCACCGCGACCGCGACGCGTGCCAGCGCATGCGGACGCGGCTTCTTGGCGGTCTTGAGGTCGTTGACGCGGTAGAGCGTGTGGCCGGCGAGCTCCGCCACGGCGCGTCCCAGCCGCTCGTCGGAGAACGCCTTCACGGCAGGGCGCGGCAGCGCCAGTGCCAGCGAGGTGATGCGCGTGCGCGTAGCCGCGCTGATGGCGGCGACCACCGCGCGGCGCCACGCCCGGCGGGTGATCTCGTCCTTCGAGGCCTGGTTGCGGGCGCCGAGGCCGACCAGCAGCACGCGCTCGGCGCGCAGGCCGTCGAGGTCGGTCACCAGCCAGGTTTCGCCGGCCTTGGCGCTGAAGTCGCCGCGCCGGGTGAGTCGTGAGAGCTTCTCGCGGCACCGCAGGTCCAGCGCCCGAGCTTCGGAACTCAGCTCGCCGTCATCGTGCACGCCAACGGCTACGCAATCGATGGGCAGCTCCGCGAGCGCCTTCGTCCAGGTTTCAAACTGCATGACGGTTGTTCCTGTGAATCGCCCATCCCGCGCCCGACCAGGGGACTGTCGGAATGGGTGCCGGTGTTTTAAGGTCGCGAAGTGTAACCCAAGTCCCCCGAGTGGTCTTTTGGAGTGCCCCGGTTGCTGCGCATTCTCGATCGCTACATCCTGCGTGAAGTAGTCGTCAGCTGGCTGGCAGTAACTGGCGTTTTACTGGCGATATTGCTGACAAATCAGGTCGCGCGTGTGTTAGAGCGCGCCGCCGAGAGCCAGTACCCGCGCGGCGTGGTCGTCGAGCTGATCATGCTCGGCGCCGTGCAGAACCTGACCATGGTCGTCCCGGTGGGACTGTTGCTCGGCATCGTGCTGGCGCTCGGCCGCCTGTACCACGACAGCGAGATGACCGCCGCCCAGGCCTGCGGGGCGGGCTCGAGGACCGTGTTGATGCCGGTGCTCGGCTTCACGGCGGTGCTGGCGGCGCTGCTCGCGGCCCTGTCGTTGTACGTGTCGCCCGCCGCCTCGCAACGCATGCTCGAACTGCGCAGCGAGGCGTTGCGCGCCGGGCAGTTCGCGCCGATCACCGCCGGCAAGTTCCGCACCTTCGGCGGCGGACGCACCGTGGTGTACGCGCAGGGCGCGGAGCGCGACGGCACCCTGACGCGCGTCTTCGTGGAACGCGAGCGCGGCGACACGCTCGAGGTCGCGCTGGCGCAGCGCGCCACGCATGCGTACTCGCCCGATGGCGACCTGCAGGTCATCACGCTCTACGACGGCGAACGCTTCGAAGGCATTCCCGGCGAGCGCCGATTCCGCATCGTGCGTTTCGCCGAGAACACCATTCCGGTGAGGCTGCCCGCGCTGTCGAGCGGCATCGTGCAGATCGAAGCCGTACCGACGCGCGAGCTGTTCAAGGCGCGGACGCCGGTGCAGGTGTCCGAGCTGCACTGGCGCATCGCGTTCCCGTTGATGGCGCTGGTGCTCGCGTGCATCGCCATCCCGCTGGCGCGCCTGCGGCCGCGCCAGGGGCGTTACGCGCGCATCGGCTACGCGGTGCTGATCTTCTTCGTGTACATCAACCTGGCGCTCGCCGGGCGGCAGGCGATGGCGCGCGGCGCATTGCCGGCGTGGATCGGCCTGTGGTGGGTTCACGTCATCGTGGTGCTGCTGGCCGCGGTCATCCTGCTGCTGCCGAAGTTCCTGGCGCGGCAGCGCTACCGGCGCAACAACGCGCGCCTCGCGGCGGTGCCGGCATGAACCTGCTCGATCGCTACGTGATCCGCGCCCTGCTGGGCGGCGTGTTCGTGGTCATCGTGGTGCTGGTGGCGCTCGGCGCGCTGTTCCTGTTCGCCAACCAGCAGGACGACATCGGCGTGGGCACGTACACGGCGCTGGACGCGCTGTTCTTCGTGCTGCTCAACCTGCCGCAGCAGGTGTACGAGATGATGCCCATCGCGGTGCTGATCGGCGCGCTGCTCGGCCTCGGGTCGCTGGCGCGCGGCAGCGAGCTCACGGTGATGCGCGCCGCCGGCGTCTCGGTGTGGCGCATCGCGGGTTCGGTGCTCATGGCCGGCGTGCTGCTGACCGTGTTCGCGGTGATCTGCGGCGAGTTCCTCGCGCCGCCCATGCAGGACATGGCCAAGCGCCAGAAGGCGCTGAGCAAGTACTCCAACATCAGTTTCGCCAGCCGCGGCGGCGCCTGGGTGCGCGACGGCAACCTGCTCATCAACGTGTCGCAGCAGTCCGGGCGCGCCGAGTTCGGCGGCATGCGCATCTACGAGCTCACGCCCGACCACGAGCTCAAGTCCATGGCCACGGCCAGCACCGCCGCCGTGCAACCCGACGGCAGCTGGAAGCTGACCCACTACGCGCGCACCACCTTCGGCGGCGACGTCATCAAGTCGGAGCATCTCGACAGCCGCGACTTCCAGTCGGCCATCGGCGGGGATTTCCTCGCGCTCACGGTCGCCTCACCCGACCAGCTCGAGACGCGCGTGCTGTGGGGCCTGATGCATCACCTCGAGGCGAACGGCCTCGACGCCGCGCCGCAGGAGTTCGCGTTCTGGTCGCGCATCGCGCGCACCGCCGCGATCATTTTCGCCGCGCTGCTGTCGGTGCCGTTCGTGTTCGGCAACCTGCGCTCCGCCGGCGCCGGCGCGCGCCTGATGATCGGCGTGCTCATCGGCGTCACGTTCTTCTTCATCCAGCGCATGCTGGAGAGCGGGGCCATCGTGTTCGACGCCAGTCCGTTCGTATTGGCGTGGTTCCCGACGTTCCTGCTGGCCGCGGTGACGCTGATTTTGATCGCGCGAACGCGCTGAGGTCAGTGGCGACCCGCCAGGAATTTCGCCTCTTCGGCTTCGGGATCAGGAGGAGGCGCGGGTATGAACCGTTGGGTCGATTCGTCCCATTCGAATGCGCAGGGGGCTTGGGTGTCCAATACAGCGGTAATGGTCGGATCGTAGTTGGCGATCGTGTTCACTTCGTATATCGCGAAATTGTCGGGATCATTCGCGTACTCTTCCGTTTCGTCGCCCGCAAAGAAATGCCATCCACTGTCGACGTCGTGGTCGGGCGCCTCTCGATACATCCAGCGAACTTTCATTCCGTCGACGGTAATCCGATCGCTTGCCATGCAGGCGCCGAATCCTCTGACGATGTCCTTGATCCCATGACCCGGAATTCGAAACTTCTTGGTCATGGGATCCCGGGTCCGCCGACCTCTATCTACTTCGCCTGCGCCTTGCGCTTTGCCTTGGCGGCGTCGAGCGCACTCGGCGGCGCCGCCGGCTTGGGCTCCAGCAGGTCTTCCTGCGGCTTGAACAGCGATTCGTATTTGTATAGCGGTATCTCGAACTCCACGCCCTTGGCGCGCGCGCTGAGGCGCTCCGCGGCCTGTTCGGCCGGGCTCGCGGTGGGCGCGGCCGGAGCGGTCGGCGCGGGCGGGACTGCCGCGGGGGTCGCCGCGGCGGGCGGTGTGGCGGACGGTTTCGCGGCGGAATCCGGAGCGGCGGGTGCCGCGGGCGCAACCGGCGCCGCGGGTGCGGCCGGGGCAGCGGCCGGTGCCGCGGCGAACTGCTTCGCCAGCGCGTCGTCGTGGCTCACGTTCACGGCGATGAAGGCCTTGTCGCCGGTCTTGTGGCCGGTGAACTCGAACACCTGGCCGTCGAAGGTACGGAAGGTGGCATGGTCGGTTTCCGCCGGCGGCGTTGCCGAGGCGGCGTGCAGGTCGTCGAAGTTGAATGCCGTCAGCGCCTCGGCCTGGCCGTTGAGTGACATGCTGCTGGCGGGCTTGCGACCCTTGGGCACCGGGCTCAGCGTGACGTCGGCATCGCCGCGCGCGGCGCGCGTCAGCGCGTAGGCCGCGCCCTTCGCGGGCTTCACCGTGACGTCGTGGATGGCGGCGCCCGGCACGTCCATCAGTTGCCGATCGAGCCAGCGCTTCTGGTCCGGGTCCGCGGCCACCGCGGGCTCGACCAGCGCGCTCGCGGCTTCCTTGGGCTTGCGCACGTACTGCGCGCGCCCCTCGGCGTTCTTGCCGACGATCAGCGACCAGGTCTTCGGGCCGGCGACCACCTCGACCAGCGTGCCGGTCGCGGCCGGCGACTCGGGCGCCTCGACGCCCAGCTTCGGATAGTTAGCCGGGTCGCTGGTCTTCTGTTCGACCGTCTTCATGTTCACGAGGCCAAGAACCAGCTCGCGCACGCGCGACGGGTCGGCGGGGTACTGGCGCTCGACCACGGTCCACGCGGCGCCGTCCTTGCGCAGGGTGGTGCGGCTGCCGTCACCCTTCGACAGGCGGATCTCGGTGATGCCGCCGACCGCGGGACCCAGGTCGGTGAACACGCTGCCGCCGCCGATGCCGCCCTGCTGGCTGGAACGGTGCATGCCGAGCCACAGGCCGGCGATCAGCACGAGCGCGGCGGCCGCCGCGAGGATCAACGGACGATTGCGCGTCATGCCGAGGCTCCCTTGCGCAGCATGGCGATGGCGTGGCGCCGGCGCCGGTGCCAGGCCGCGACCACCAGCGCGGCCAGCGCGAAGGCGCCGGGGACCACCAGGATGTTGAAGACCTTCATCCACATGCCGAGCGACTTGATGTCGTCGTTGAGCCCGGACTTCACCGCGCGCAGCTCCTTGCGGATGCGCAGCTTCTGGTCCTGGAAGCGCTCGATCTCCTGCACCTGCTCGGGCGAGAGGATGGCTTCACCGCCGCCGGGGCGCGCGCTCTGCAGCTTCGAGAGCGTGTCCTCGGTCTGGTTGAGCTCGGTCTCGAGCTGCTGTTCCTTGGAGTGGAACTGCGACTCGGCCTTGCGCCGCATCTCGGTGACGCGGTCGAACGGGCGCGAGAACGAGGCGCGGCCGCGGATGCTGATGAGATCGTTGCTGCCGGCGAGGTTGTCGAGCGCGTTCCACACCAGCTCGCCGTTGTTGGCGAACGGCTGGAAGATGGTCTGGCCGAAGAAGTTGCCCTGCTGTCCCCACATGAAGTCGGCGAGCAGGTCGGTGTCCGCGATCACGACGATGTTGAGCGGCTTGGCCGAGGCCTTGAGCGCGCCTTCCGCGGCGGCGACGCCCTCCGGCGGGCCGTTCGGATAGGCACTCGCGGCGTCACCCGAGATGCGCGCCGCGACCACGTGCTCGCCGTCCGGCTTGAAGCCGTCGCGCAGCGTTGCCGGGTCGCTCATCATCGCGAAGCGCTGCGCGGGGATCGTGCCCGCCTGCATGCTGGTATGGATCAGCGGTTCGAACTTGAGCTTCGAGCCGGCGGCGGGCTTCAAACTACCCACGGTCGCCATGTTGATGCTGTCGAGGCGCGTGGTGATCACGTCCTTGGACACGCTGCTGCCGTCGAAGCCGAGGATGGCGATGTGCTGCGACGGCGGCTCGCCCTGGCGCATCGCGACCACGAGGCCGCGCTCCAGGTCGCCGACCACCTGGTCGGGCTTGAACTCCACGCCCCAGGCCTGGAGCAGCGGCTCCAGGTGCGAGGACTTGTCGGCCGCGAACTGCGCCATCGGGTTGTTGGGATCCTGGCCCGACTGGTCCATCTGCGAGTTCGGATCGACGAACACGAGGATGCGTCCGCCACGCATGGCGAACTGGTCGATGGCGTACAGCGCCGCGGGCGCCAGGTTCTTCGGGTGCACCAGCACCAGCACGTCGACGTCGGCGTCGATCGAGGTCAGCGTCGGCTCGAGCGGCCGCACCGTGTAGAGCTGCTCGGCCTGGCCGTAGACCATCCACGGCGGCGTCGGGCGCCCGGTCTGCATGTCGAAGTTGCCGGCCATGTTCAGCGATGACAGCCAGCCGACCACGGGCTTCTTGCCGGTGGCGAGCTTGTAGATGAGCTTGGCCACGTCGTACTCGAGCTGCTCGTCGAGCTTGGGATCGAGCGAGGGCAGGGCCTCCTTGCCGTCGGTGGAGTTGGTGCCGGCGAGGCCGAAGTAGAAGCGTTCGCCGTTCGGGCCGGCGGGCGCGCCCTGGATGCCGAGCTCGTTGGCGCGATCCTCTTCCTCGGTGAACGGCTTCGGATCGATCACCTTCAGCGTCAGTTTGCCGTTGGCGCGCTCGACCATGGATTCGAGCAGCTCGCGCACGCGCTTGCCGTAGGTCTTGAGCTGGGGATCCAGCGCCCCGGCGTTGCGATCGGAAAAGAAGAAGTAGAGATTCACCGGCTCCTTCAAGCCGTGCAGCAGGTTCCTGGTGCCATCGGACAGCGTGTACAGCTTGTCGGCGGTGAGATCGACCTGCGCGCCGCGCAGCAGCGTGTTGGCGAGCAGCGCGATGCCGATGAACAGTGCCGCGACGAGCGCGAGTGAGCCTGCACCGAAAGTGGTTTTCTTCATGGATGACTTACCTGGACTTGCGCGCGTCGAGCAGCACGGTGCTCGCCAGCAGGAAGAACGTGATGACCAGCCCGAAGTACAGGAAGTCACGCAGGTCGAGCACGCCCCTCATGATGTTGCTGAAGTGCGTATAAAAGGAGAGGGTGGCGATGCCGTCGGTGAGCGCGGCGCCGAAGGATTCGACCGCCGAGCGCATGCCTTCCCCCCACAGCGACCATTTCGCGATGCCGGCGAACAGTTCGCGCGACCACTCGGTCACCACGGTGAAGCCCGCCAGCGTGAACAGCGTGCACACCACGAAGGCCAGGACGAACGCGATGACGGTGTTGTTGGTCATGGCCGACATGCACGAGCCCACGGCGAGGAACGCCCCCGCCATGACCCAGGCGCCGAGGTAGCCGGCGAGGATCGCGCCGTTGTCCGGGCCGCCGAGGTAGTTGACCGTGATCCAGATGGAGAACGTCAGCACCAGCGCGATGCCGAGGAACGCCCAGGCGGCCAGGAACTTGCCGAGCACCGCCTGCCAGATGGTGATGGGCTGCGTGAACAGCAGTTCGATGCTGCCGCTCCTGCGCTCCTCCGCCCACAGGCGCATAGACACCGCCGGGACCAGGAACAGGTAGAGCCACGGCAGGTAGCTGAACAGCGGCAGCAGGTCCGCCTGGCCGCGCTCGTACAGCGCGCCGAAGTAGAACGTGCACAGCCCGGCGAGCACCAGGAATATGACGATGAAGACGTAGGCGAGCGGAGTGGCGAAGTAACTCGCGAACTCGCGCCGCAGGATGATTCCAACGGGTTTCAAGGCGTGTACCTCGGCGGGGAAATTGTCGTCAGGCGGCGAGCGTGCGGAACACGTCGTCGAGACGGCCGGAAGGCGCGCGCTGCCGCAGCTTCTCCGGCGTGTCGTCGGCGACCAGCTTGCCGCGCGCGATGATGATGGCGCGGGTGCAGACCGCGTCGACTTCCTCGAGGATGTGCGTCGAGATCACGATGGTCTTCTCCTTCGCGATCTCGCCGATCAGCGTGCGCACCTCGTGCTTCTGCACGGGGTCGAGGCCGTCGGTGGGCTCGTCCAGGATCAGCACCTTGGGATCGTGCACGATGGCCTGCGCGAGGCCGACGCGCCGGCGGAAGCCCTTCGACAGCGTGTCGATGGTCTGCTCCAGCACGCCCTCGAGCTCCAGGCGCCCGATCACGTAGTCGAGCCGCGCCTTGCGGTGCGTGCCGTCGAGCGAGCGCAGGTTGGCGATGAAGTCGAGGAACTGGCGCACCGTCATCTCGCCGTAGGTCGGTGCGCCTTCGGGTAGATAGCCCAGCGCCGCCTTGGCGGCGAGCGGCTCGCCGACCACGTCGTGCCCGCAGATGCTGGCCGAGCCCGCGGTCGGCGTGATGAAGCCCGCGATCATGCGCATCGTGGTGGTCTTGCCGGCGCCGTTGGGACCGAGGAATCCGAGCACCTCGCCCGGTTCCACGCTGAAGCTGAGGTCGTCGACCGCCGTCAGCCACTGGTATTTCTTCGTCAGGTTCTGCGTCTTGATCATGGCGCCCTTAATGATCGGTGTGCCCGCGGTTAGTTCCCGCCGGCCCGGGGGCGCCGATTTTGCTCAACGCGGGAAGCATCGCGCAAGCCGCGCGGGCCGCGCACGGGCGAGGCGCATTACGGGCTTGTAATTTGGACTGCGGGCGGGGGCCGCTATCCGCTGTCTTCGATGACGCGCGGGCGCTACTCGCGCCGGCTGTCTTCGATGGCGCGCGGGCGCTACTCGCGCCGGCGCGACACGATCGCGTCGATGTGATCGTGGTACGTCTTGAGGATGCGGCGGATCTCGGCGGCCGGCGGGCGTTCCGCCAGGCGCGTGATCATGTCGGTGAGCTCGTGCCATTCCCGGCCCCAGCCTAACAAGCGCACCGCGTCGGCGATGACCACGTGTTCCTGCGCGCTGATGGTGGCCGGGGCCTTCTTCGGCTTGACGGTCGCGGGGCGCTGCGCATCACGGCGGACCTCGCGGCGCGCCGGCGCGGGCGTGGCGAGCGCGGGACGAGGTGCCGCGACGGGGCGCGGGGCCGGCGCGGGGCGCGTCGGCGCCGCCGGCCGGGAATGGACCACCGGCCTCGCGGGCGCGGCCGGGCGCACGGGCGCCGGGCGCGGCGCGGCGGCCGCCCGTTCGGTACGTGAGTCTGGCAACACCGGCATCTGCCGCGTGGTTTCGCCGGTGCGTCGTGCCGCGGGATCCGCCTTCGCGGCGAGTACCTCGCGGCGTTCGGTCTCGTGCGTCGCGAGCGGAATGGTCCGTTCCAGCGAGGTGAGCCCGACCAGCGAGGCGAGGAAGCCCATGGTCTCGATGCCCTCGATGAATTCGCGGTCGCCCTCCGTGAGGCGCTGGGTCACCAGGCGCTTCAGCGCGAGGATGCGCTTGCGCGCGAGCTGGATGATCCAGCGCTGCGGACGTTCGTGCTTCGGCCACGGCTGCACGTGCCAGTAGCGCTCGTCGTCGAGCGCGGCGTAGCGCGCGTGCAGATCGAGGCTGGTGGTCCAGCGATCGAGCAGCGCGAGCAACTGGCCCGGGTTCTCGCCCGGCAGAGGTTCGTTGGCCATGCCGCAGCGTAGCGCCGGCCCGGGGCGGGACGCACGAAGTGGCGCACATCCACGACCGTTCGCCCTGCCTTGTGCACGACAGCAGGCGATGCCGGGCGGCCCGGACTCACAAATCGAGGGCGCGCGGCGCGGCCGGCGGCGCGTTCTCTTGCGGCGACGCTACCCCGGCCGCGGTCTCGATGACGCGGCAATACTGGAGCGCGAGGTTCTCCCAGCGAAAGTTGTCGACGCGCGTGCGCGCCGGCGCGAAATCCACCGCCAGGAAATTCTCGATGACACGCTCGATGCCCGGCAGGTCGTCGCGATCCACGCAGACGCCGGCGCCGCTCTCGGCCAGCAGGTCGAACAACGCGGCGCCGCGCGGCGCGAGCCCGAGGATGGGCCGCCCCGCGGCCATGTAGTCGTACACCTTGTAGGGCGTCGAATACACCATGTGCTCGCCCACCACCGCGAGCAGCAGGTGGGCGCGCTGCAATTCGCCGAACAGGGCGTTGAACGGGATGCGCGGTCGCACCTCGATGAACTCCCCGAGCCGTTCCGTCTCGATGCGCAGGCGTTCGAATTCCGGCAACTCGCCATACGTGATCACGCGCACCGGGCGCTCCGGGTGTCGCGCGGCGAGTCGCGCCGCGGCCCTGAGCACCGGCACCAGCGAACGGCCCTTGAAGATCTCCCCGGCGTGCACGATGTGGATGGGTCCGCTGCGTGGCGGCGGTGGCGGTGCGCCGGCCGCGGCCTCGAAGCCGTTGGGTATCACGAAATTCCGGTCACGCGCGCTGCGCGGAAAGAATTCCTGGAAGGACTCGCGCATGGCCGGCGTGTTCAGCACCCGCGCGGCGCTCTGCCGCACCAGCCGCGCCTCGAGGCGGCGCGCGAACCATTGCGCCACCGGGCCGCGGCGCCAGCGCGGCCAGTGATGCGCGCTCCACGGATCCCGGTAGTCGAGGATCAGCGGCCAGCCGAGCCGCCGCGCGATGCGCGCGCCGGCGAGCAGCGAAGCGTGCGCAGGGGAGGTCGCGATCACCACGCCCGGCGGCAGCCGCGGCGCGACCTCCAGCGCCTTGCGGGCGGCGGCCCGGCTCCAGAGGAATTCCCATCCGACCGGCGCCAGCAGCCGGCGCAGTACGGCGTTGACGGCGCGATTCGCGAGGCCGGTGCGCGGCAGGGGCAGCTTCACCGGTTCCGCGCAGCGATGCACCTGGCCGGCGAGCGGCAGCGTCGAGTCCGTCTTCCAGTCGGTCCATTCGCGCGACTCGTGGGTGATCACCTGCACGTCGTAGCCGAGCCGCGTGAACTCGCGTGCCAGGAAACTGAAACGCTTGGCGCCCACGGCCGGGTTCGGCGCGAACCAGTACGAGACGATGATGACGGTGCGCATGGTCACGCCTCGCGGCGGCGCGTGAAGGCGCGCATCACGTAGCCGTATTCCTCGCGCAGGATGAACCGTGCCGCGAGCGCATAGGCCACCGCGAACACCGCCACCCCGGCGAGCAGGCTCGACGGACCGTCGGGCAGCGCGAGCAGCGTGGCGTGCAGCAGCGCGAGCGCCAGCGAAGCCGCCAGCAACGCGAGCCCGAACTTGCGCCACTGGAATATTTCCGCGGCCGGCACCCGGTAGCGCACCATCACGCGCCGGCCGAGGTAGTAGCCCGACCACATCTGGCCCACCACCAGTCCGAGCGTCGGACCCCACAGGCCGAAGCGCGGCATCAGCGTCGCCAGCAGCGCGATGTTGATGGCCAGCGCCACGCCGTTCGCGGTGGCGAACGAGGCGTTGTCCTCGACGCTGCGCAACAGCGTGGAGAACTGGAAGCACTGGCGCACCATGAGCAGCAGGAACACCTGGAAATACGGCGTCGCCGACACGTAAGCATCGGTGAACGCCAGGCGGATCAGCGGCTCGGCGAAATACGCGAGCAGCAGCCAGCAGGGCAGGATCACCGCGGCGACCATCATCTGCGCGCGTTTCCACAGGCGCAGGCCCTCGGCGGGATCGCGCTGGGCACGCTTCACCAGGTCCGGGAAGATCACGTCCGACAGCGAGGTCTGCACGATGCTGACCAGCGGCACCTGGTAGGCCGCGGCCGTGTAGATGGCCAGCGGCACGGGGCCCATCACCGAGCCCACCACCACGCGTCCGAATTCATTGGCCTTGTTGAGGATGGAGCCGAGCCCGAGCGGCGCCACCAGCCGCAGCTGTTCGCGCAGCACCG
>DASSRK010000052.1:0-3840 GCA_035701825.1 Steroidobacteraceae bacterium | reverse complement strand
CGGGATAACGCGGGCGACGTCGTTCGAGACTTCGCCACGCGCCCGCGTTATCCCGGCTTTCCCTGCCTGACACCACTCACCACAAAGCAAGAAAGCCCGGGCACCGCGAGGTACCAGGGCTTTCGATGCATCGCGCGCGTGGCACGCGCGACAGGACGCTATTCAGCTCAGTTCACGAACGCCTTGAGGCTCTTCAGCGGCAGAGCGCGGACCTTCTTGGAGGCCGGCTTCGCCTTGAAAATCATCTTTTCCTTCGTGAACGGGTTGATGCCCTCGCGCGCCTTCGTGGCGGGCTTCTTCACGACCTTCAGCTTGAGCAGGCCGGGCAGCGTGAACAGGCCACCGCTACGCAGGCTCTTCTTGATCTGGCCGTTGAGCGACTCGAACACCGCGGCAACCTGCTTGCGGGACAGCTCGGCGTCCTTGCAGATCTGAGCCACGATTTCCGACTTCGTCGGTGCGCCACCTTTCTTTGCCATTACTCGACTCCTCGTTTGAAAAATGCCGCGAAAAATAGACTCCGCGGCGAGCGATTCGGCGCGCAACATATCACACGCATCTGCGCGTGCAAATAAATATTCGCGTCCGCACGTGCCGCAAATGCCTTGTTTTCTAGGGTCGCGCGCGCATGTGGCGCGGCGCGCGCTGTCGCGTGGCGCGCACATTCCGCGTGCATCGCTGTACGAATCTTCGCCATGCGAGCTGCGCGCACGCGTCGATTCGACGTGCCAACAATCGCTTAAGTGTCTGGTGCGGCTGGCGCCGCGCGTCAGAAACGCGGCAGGAATGTCGAGTTGATCAGGATGATCAGCGCCTGGATCGCGATCGTTGCCCACAAGTAGGAAAGATCGAATCCACTCACCAGCGAAGGTATGTAACGCCGGAACGGCCGCAGCACGGGTTCGCAGATGGCGTCGAGGAGGTAGGTGATCACGGTGCGCGCGCCCTGGGTCAGCAGGCTGATCAGTGCGGACAGCACGATGCACCAGAACAATACCCACAGCACGTCGACGATGACGGTGAACACCAGCAGCCAGATCCAGCCGACCAGGGTCGGCAGCGGGAACCCGGCCATCAGGCGCAGGAGCGCGATCTTGCCCGCGGTGAGCAACAGGATCGCGACCACCGAGGCGCTGTCGATCTTGCCCACGGGCGGTAGCACGCGGCGCAACGGCAGGATCAGCGGATTGGTCAGCTTGACGATGGCGGCCGAGACTTCGTTGCGGAAGTCGGCGCGCACCAGCTGCATGAGGAATCGCAGGATGTACAGCCCGATGTACAGCGAGCAGAGGGTGTCGACGATGTAGATCAGGGCTGCCATGTACGCGATTACTTTCCCGCCTGTCCGAAGGTACGTGCCATCTCGCGCCCGCGATCGGTCGCGGCCTTGAGCGCGGACGCGACGATACCACGCAGGTTAGCGGCGTCGAACGCGCGCAGGGCGGCCTCGGTGGTGCCGCCCTTGGAGGTCACCTCGGCACGCAGGCGCGCGAGATCACCGTCGCTGTCACGCGCCATGCGCCCGGAGCCGAACAGCGTCTGGATGGCGAGCTCGTGCGCGCTGCGGCGCTCCAGGCCGAGATTCACCGCGGCATCGGTGATGAGCTCGGCGAGCAGGAAGAAATAGGCAGGCCCGCTGCCGGAGAGCGCGGTGACGACGTCGAGCGCGTCTTCCTCGGCGACCCACACCGTGGTGCCGACGGCGCCGAGCGCCTGTTCGGCGAGTGCGCGATGCGCGTCGCTCAGGCCGGCGGGCGCATAGATCGCCGTGGCGCCGGCACCGTTCAACGCCGGGCGGTTTGGCATGGCGCGCACTACGGGAACTCCGGGTCCGCACCAGCTTTCGATGTCGGCGACGCGGATGCCCGCGGCGATGGACAGCACCAGCGGCTTGCGCTCCGCCAGCACCTCGGCGAGCTGTTGCACGGTGCTGTTCATGTCCTGCGGCTTGACGGCGAGCACCACGAGGTCGGCGCCCTGGACGGCCTCGCGGTTGTCGGCGGTGACGTGCACGCCGAGCTCATCGGCGAGCGCGATGCGGCGCGCCTGCACGGCTTCGCCGACGCCGATGTCCTGCGGCGCGAGGCCGCGCGCGATCAGCCCCTTGATGAGGGCGCCGCCCATGTTGCCGCCGCCCACGAAAGCTGCCTTCAGTTTCATTCTTGTCGTCTCGCCTGGTGGTAGTTCAATTCTGGCGTGGCCCGAAGATCGCCGTGCCGACGCGCACCAGCGTCGATCCTTCGGCGACCGCCGCTTCGAAATCCGCGCTCGTGCCCATGGACAGGGTATCGAGCCCGAAGCCCTGCTCGTTGAGATAGTCGAAGACCTGGCGCGTCTCGCGGAACCACTGGCGCTGGCGCGCGACATCGGCTTCGGCGGGCGGCATGGACATGATGCCGCGCAGTCGCAGTCGCGGCAGCTCGCGCACCTGGCGGGCGAGCCCGGCGATTTCCGCGCCCGGCAGGCCGCCCTTGGTCGCTTCGCCACCGACGTGCAGCTGCAGGCAGATGTTGAGGGGAGGCGCGTGGAAGGGCCGCTGCGCCGACAGGCGCTCGGCGATCCTGAGGCGGTCGACGGCGTGGACCCAGGCGAATTGCTCGGCCACGGAGCGCGTCTTGTTAGCCTGCAGGCGGCCGATGAAATGCCAGGTGATCTCGCGCCCCGCGAGCGCGGCCATCTTGGGCAGGCTTTCCTGCAGGAAGTTCTCGCCGAAGTGCTCGACGCCGGCGCGTGCCGCCGATTCGATTGCTGCGCTGCTCTGACCCTTCGAGACGGCCAGAAGCGTGACCGAGTCGACACTTCGGCCCGCGGCCCGGGCGGCCTCCGCAATCCGGCTTTGCACGAGCCGGACGCCCTCAGAGCAATTCTGCGGAAGGGATAACATATTGATCACTGATACCCGGGTCTATACTTCACGGCGCTTTCCAAGGGACACCGCATGGCCGTCGACGTCGCCCAGCTCCTCGCTTTTGCCGTGAAGAATAACGCCTCGGACTTGCACCTGTCCGCAGGTGTACCCCCGATGATCCGTGTCGACGGCGACATGAAACGTATCAACATGCCCGCGCTGACCCACAAGGAAGTGCACGGCATGGTGTACGACATCATGAACGACAAGCAGCGCAAGGCTTACGAAGAGTTCTTCGAGACGGACTTTTCGTTCGAAATCCCGAAGCTCGCGCGCTTCCGCGTCAATGCGTTCAACCAGAACCGCGGCGCCGGCGCCGTGTTCCGCAACATCCCGTCCACCATCATTTCGCTGGACGATCTCGCCGCGCCCAAGATCTTCCGTGACCTCTGCATGCTCCCGCGTGGCCTCGTGCTGGTCACCGGCCCGACGGGCTCCGGCAAATCCACCACGCTCGCGGGCATGGTGAACCACTGTAACGACAACCGTCCCGATCACATCATCACGATCGAGGACCCCATCGAATTCGTGCACGAGAGCAAGCGTTGCCTCGTGAACCAGCGCGAAGTGCATCGCGACACGCTCGGCTTCTCCGAGGCGCTGCGCTCGGCGCTGCGCGAAGACCCGGACGTGGTGCTGGTCGGCGAAATGCGCGACCTGGAGACCATCCGCCTGGCGCTCACCGCCGCGGAAACCGGCCATCTCGTGTTCGGCACGCTGCACACCAGTTCCGCCGCCAAGACCATCGACCGCGTGGTCGACGTGTTCCCGGCCGCCGAAAAGGAAATGGTCCGCTCGATGCTGTCCGAATCGCTGCGCGCGGTCATCTCGCAGACGCTGCTGAAGCGCAATGGCGGTGGCCGTGTGGCGGCGCACGAGATCATGATTGGTACGCCCGCGATTCGTAACCTGATCCGCGAAGGCAAGATCGC